>DATHTL010000012.1:0-36350 GCA_035463255.1 Anaerolineales bacterium
GAGGGCTGTGCCCTCGCAACGACATACTTCTAGCGGGATGCCATGATGCCCTCGATCTCTTCGATCGTCGCCGGGATGGCGGCCGACAGGTTCTCGCAGCCATCGGCGGTCACGAGCACATTGTCCTCGATCCGCAGCCCGATACCCCACTCGCGAACATAAATGCCTGCGTCCACGGTGAACACCATGTTTTCTGTCATGGGCTCTTCGTATCCTCCCACATCATGAGTATCCAGCCCGACGTGGTGTACGGCACCATGCCACACGTATTTGCGGATATCCGCGAGATCCTCCAATAGCCCCAGAGCTTTGAGCCCTTCGAAAGAAACTTTGCGGCAAGTCCGGTTTAGCTGGGGAAAGAACACGCCCGGGCGCACCTGTTCCATTATGGCCCGGTTGGCTTCCAGCGCGACCCGGTAGAGCTGTGCCTGCCGCTCGCGGAAGCGACCGTTTGCCGGAAAGACGCGCGAGATATCCGTGCAATATTCGTCATAAGCCGCGCCGACATCGGTCAGGATCAGCTCGCCATCCGCGAGGGCAGACATGGGGTTTGCATAGTGCAGGTAAAAGATCCGTTCCCCGCCCGCAACGATGGACGGAAAGGCGGTACGGCGCTGCCCATGGGCGGCAAGCTCGCGATGGAATTCCGCTTCGAGCTCGTACTCCATCATGCCGGGTTTGGCGACTTGCATCATGCGGCGGATTCCTGCCTCGGTGATCTGCATCGCCTTCCGGATGGCATCGATCTCTTCGGGCGCCTTGATCGTGCGCATTCTGGCGAGCAGGGGATAACTATTCTTGATCACAAGATGTGGATGCCTCTGCTGGAGGCGCTCCGCGAATTTGCGCTCGACGTCAAAGGAGCGCTCCGGGGCCAACGCATCAAAACAGAGCCAGAGGCTCATGACAGGCCGGGAAGAGATAAGCTGATCCAGGGTCCTGCTCAAGCTGTTGATATCTTCCACCCCTTCCACGCCGCTGAGCTCATGGATCTCTTCCTCTGTGAAGCGCCTGCCAGCCCAGATCTCGCGCTCGAAATCGGGCTTGTTCACGAACAGACACTCGCTGACGAGGTCGCCTCTCCTTTGCAGCAGCAGGGCAGACTGCTCCTGTTTTATGCCTGTCAAATACAGGAAGTTGCGATTGGCAAAAAACGGATAATCCTCATCGGCGGTCTTTCGCACGGATTCACCGCTAAAGAACAGCATGACATCATTTTCCGCCATATGTGCGGAAACTCTGCGCCGGTTCTCGCGATAAAAACGTTTGTCCATTATTTTCTCCTTTCAGGCTGCTCGGATCTCTCTTAATAGCTTAGCTTCGTTGGCAGCAATCCCTTGCTTCCTGAAGGATTTGCACAAAGAGCGGACATCCCTTTCCAGGAAGGCATGTGCGTTTGGGTTATTCTTAAACTCCATCACCTGTGGGAAATCGATGACAACCGCCTGTCCCTGGTGCCAGAGAATATTGAATGTGGAGTAATCGCCGTGGACTCTACCTGAACTCACGATGCGCTTTAGATTCTCCACCGACTGCCTGAAGGCTTCCTCCGCCTCCTCCTGTTCCATTTTCAGGTCAGAGATGCGCGGCGCGGGGTTTCCGTTTTCGTCGCCGATAAACTCCATGATCAGCGAAATGCCGTTGACGGCAATGGCTTCCGGCACATTAACACCGTGCTGATCCAGATGTTTCATCTGCCGGAACTCCTCCTGCACCCAGAGGATCTGATGGGCATCGAGACCTTTCTCACTCCCCTGCTCGATGGCTTTTTCGATCCTGGAATCTCCGATGAACCTGCCTTCCTGGTACGACTCATCCCGCTTGAAGGACCACACCCGCAGATCGGTATACACCTTGACCGCAACAAGTCCCTCGGCATTTCTGCCCAGAAACACCGAAGCTTCCTTCCCGGTCTTGATGCCGGCGATCAACTCATCCAGGAAACCCATCTTGGAAAGCTTGTTCAGGTCGTCATTCGCAAATCTTGCGTTGGGATCTGAACCCGGTTCCGCACGGGAGGTGAGTTGTTGCACCGTCTGCTTGCCTGTCAATCTGTGCTTTTTGCTTTTGAACTTTACGAAATTTTGTACGTCTAATTCTTCTAAATCTACCCTGTTTAAAGATATTTTCATTTAATCATTTTCCTATGATCTTTTCTAAATTATTGAATAAACCCTCCTGCGGAACATAAAACGCAGGTTGCGGAACGGACACCTGCGTTGATGACAGAATCAAAAACCGCAGGCTGAGCTACGCCTGCGATTGAATCGTCAATAGGAACGAATCAGATCGTCACTTGGTAACATCCACCAGCAGGAGGCGCGCTCAAAACGACATTTCGGGGTGAGTTCATGGCTGTCATTTTCATCGTACCTCCTTTCTGTAGGTTGGACCAGTGTTCTTATTTTATGGAAGGCGATACTCCATGTCAAGAACGTTATGAAGGGCCGGGATACCAGTGGACTGTATGAGTCGTTCAGGAGGGCAATTAAGAAAAATAGGTAAACCTGGCTGACAATACATCCTTGCGGTGTGTAACCTATCCAGTGTTGTCCCCTAAAGCAATCTCCAGCGCCTGTTCGATCGTCAGCGCGCGGCCGGTTGTCCATATCCGCTCGAAGTGTTGTGCGTCCAACTTTTGATGCAAAACGCTCATCTGCTCATCGAAATACAGTTGTTCCTCAGCTGTCATCGTCGAAGCGATCCTCTCGCGGAGAGCGTCTGCTGCAGCGAAAAGCTTGAGGGCGCGTTCATTTCGATCGCCTGCCATGGCAAGGAAGCCAAAACATTCCAGCTGGTGCGCTACGGCGCCCAACTGTCCCACATCCCGAAAGCCCATGATGCTCTCACGGTACCGTTCCAGCGCCTGCTCGTAATGGCCGAACTGGCGCTCCAGGTGGGCCAGGTTGCTCTTAATCAGAAGAACGTTGAAGTGCGCGCCCACCTCCTGGTAGGCATGCATCGCCTTCTCGAACAACAGCCGGGACTCCTCATAACGACCGCTGTAGGAAGCCAGAAAGCCACGCATTTCGTATGCATTGGCGATATGCCAGTCCATCCCCGCATCGCTGGAAAGCCAGATGGCTTCCTCTGTGAGGTCCCAGGCTGTTTGCATGTCGCCGTGCAATTTGGCTGTGACGCGCGCCAGGGAATTCAGAACCCAGGCGCCGAGGAAGCCATTGTTGTCGGACTGTGCCAAGTCGCGGGCCTCTTTCAACGCCGTCTCTGCCTGGACCAGCTTGCCGGAAGCCTCAAGTGGAATGCTTGCCACGAGCAACGCAGAGGCAAGCCCGCTCTTGTCGTCCAGCTGGCGGTATAAGGCAATGGATTGCTCCGCGAACGCGTAAGCATCCCGCTCTCGCCCGAGAGAGACATAAATGAACGCCAGGGCACCCAGGGCCTCTGCGCGCAGCGGAGGTGGGATGACCGATAAGGTGGATTCCATGGCTCGCATGCTATCTCGCAGCCAGCGGAAACCTTCGACAGAATACCCGCCGGAGGCAATCCCAACAACCATGTTCGTTCCGATGCGTAATGAGCTTTCCGGATTCTTGGCGAGCCCCCATTCAATGGCGGTGCGCAGGTTCTCCTGCTCAGACTCAGAACGGTGGGCCCAGAGCTTCCTTTCTGGTCCCTGCAATCCTCGTTCGATCTCTTCCGATAATTGCACGTGGTAGACGAGATGGCGGTCGCGGATCGCTTCCACTTCATCAGTCTCGAAGAACCGCTCCCGCGAGTATTGCCGGATGGTCTCCAAACGGTGATATCGGATCCCGCCATCCGATTCCTCGCTGATGACCAGCGATTTGTCCATCAGCCGAGAGATCAAATCCAGGATATCCGGCCCCTCCCTGCCCTCGCCACAAACGAATTCCGCTGCTTCCAGCGTCCAACCGCCGGTGAAGACGGCCAGTCGACGAAAGAGCATTTTCTCCGGGTCCGAAAGCAGACTATAACTCCAGTCGATCATGGCGCGCAGGGTTTGCTGGCGCGGCAGCGCGGTGCGCGCACCGCCCGTCAGCAGACGGAAGCGGTCGTCGAGCCGGGAGGCGATCTGTTCCGGTGACAACATCTTCACCCGGGCGGCTGCCAGCTCGATGGCTAAAGGAATGCCGTCCAGACGCGAGCAGATCTGGGCGACGAAGGCTGTGTTTTCCTTCGTCAGCCGGAAATCGGGTTTGGCTGCAGTCCCGCGTTCCACGAAGAGGCGGATGGAATCGATCTCCAGAGGATTTCGGAGATGCAGCAGATCGGCGGGGGCAGGCGTCTGCAGAGACGGGACGCGGTATGAGATCTCTCCGGGAATGCCCAACGCCTCGCGGCTGCTGGCCAGGATCTTGAGTTTCGGACATGCCCGTAATAAGCTTTCACTCACCCGGGCGCAGGCTTCGATGAGATGTTCGCAGTTGTCGAGGATCAGTAAGGCGGTTTTCGAGCGCAGGTGATCCTGCAAGATTTCGAGCGACGTGCGATGCCCCTGCGGGTCTTCACGCAGCTTGAAGACAGAGAGCAGCGTTTGCGCGACGAGCGCAGGATCGGCAAGCGGCGCGAGCTCCACGAACCAGAGACCGCCAGAAAACTGGCTGAGCAGCTCTCCGGCTACCTCCAGAGCCAGGCGGGTCTTGCCCGCGCCGCCCGAGCCTGTCAGCGTGACCATCCGATGTTCTGTGATGAGCTTCTTTATTTCATCGATCTCTTTTTCACGTCCTATAAAGGATGTCAGTTGCGTGGGAAGATTATGGTTGAACGCCTCCAGCGTCTTGAGCGGAGGAAATTCAGAGGGCAAGTCGGTTACCGTTAACTGATAGAGCTGCTCCGGATGGAGGATATCCTTTAAGGTGCACTCCCCCATATCCACCAGTCCTGCTTGCGGTGGAAGATTATCACGCGTGAGATCATGTACAGTCCGTGAAAGTAGGACCTGCCCGCCGTGCCCGGCCGCCATGATACGCTGGGTCAGCGCCAGGGTTGTGTAGCCGGAATAACGGATCTCGCCAGAGATCGCGTCCACATCCAATTGTGCCGCGCCGGTATGGATTCCCATACGCACCTTGATCGGTGCGGGAGACCAGGGCTCCTGAACCAGGGATCGCTGTGCTTCGAGTGCCGCACACAGCGCGTCGCTCGCCGAAGGGAAGGCGGCAGAAAACGAATCGCCAACAATTCGAAACACAAATCCGTTATGAGCTTCGATCGTCTGGCTGAGGATTGCGTTGTGGCGCGCCAGAAGAGCAGGCATTGCATCGGGATACTGCTGCGAAAGTTTGGTGCTGCCTTCGATATCGGTAAAAAGAAAGGTAACCGTACCTGTGGGAGGAACTGCTGTCACTGGGATCCGATCACCATCTATTATGACATAGATACTCCTCTTTGCAAATATGGAACGGTCACTTCAAGTAGGTCACGCTTTTCGCGTGACAGGTAGATGAAAATCCCGGTCCTGGCTGAGGGCGTCACCTCAAAGACGTGACCCACAATACCTGGAACGTGAAATATCTCCACAATGGCACGTATGCGTAGCCCTCGTAGAGATGGAACCATTGTGCATCTGACTTGTATGAAGGGAAATCGATTCTCACGTTTCCGATGTATGATTAGGGGGTTTCGGTGAAAAGGGTATTGCCGGGAGCCATTGTAATCTTCGAGATAAACTGAAGCGATAAGGAGAACTTGACATGAAACGTTTTTCGATTCTCACTCTAATACTGATCACGCTGATCCTCAGTGCGTGCGGTGCCCAGGCTGCACCTACAGCCAACCCGGTTGACATACAGAGCACGATGGCCGCGGCAGCCTTCACAGTGGTCGCAGAGACCCAGGCCGCCATCCCCACCGCCACGCCGATCCCGCCCACAGCAACGGTTACGGATACACCCCTTCCAACCAGTACCGTACCTCCCCTGCCATCCTCACAGGTAACATTAACCGCGGCCCCGAATAGCAATGCCGGGAGTGCAGATCCATGTGTCAATCAGGTCATGCCAACCGCGCGACCGGACCAGACGGTCAAAATGCGTATCAACAATTCAACCAGGGTGAAACTTGCTGCCTCGGTGTATCTAAATCAGACCACGCCACAGGGCACATGCGGCTATCGCACCTACACCATCGACCCAGGACAATCGGTTGTCATGAATGACTTGGTTGTGGGCTGTTATACCCTCTGGGCGTGGAACCCCGATCCGGAAGGCTATTTCATCGTGACAAACGGAACCACTTGTGTTGATACTTCCAATACATGGGTTTTTGATATCTCTACCCGCAGCATTCAACTCAGGACATAAACTTCCGTTCTTGAAGAAGTAAGGAGAAGCCAGGATGAAACGAGGTCCTCTGAAGGTTTTTTATTCCTACGCTCACAAGGACGAGGCGTTACGAGACCGGCTGGATGAGTATCTCGAGCTGCTTGCCCGGCAGAATCTGATCGTCCGATGGCATGACCGGCACATCCTGCCGGGCAGCGAATGGGACTCGGCCATCGCCGAGGCTCTGGCGTCGTCGGACATTATCCTGCTGCTCATCAGCAATGCCTTTAATGCGTCAGAGTATATCAGCAAGTACGAGGTGCCTGCCGCCATGGAAGCCCACCAGGCAGGCAGGTCACGTGTCGTCCCTATTCTGCTGGAAGATGTTCCGGGATGGCACCAGGCCGAATTTGCGAAGCTGCAGTTCCTGCCAACTGGCGCCAGGCCGGTCTCGACCTGGAAGGACCCGGTCGAAGCGTTTGCCGATATCTCCCGGGGGATCCGCAAGGTCGTAAAGGATATTATTATCGCCGGAGGCGGACCGTTCGAATTCGGGCCCCACGAGTTTACCGAGGCAGAGCTTTCCCGCTTATCCAAACCTGTGCGCGAGCGTACAGCAAAGGGGTTGGAAGCCTTACGAAAGGATTTGATCACCCATATTCCGGCGCGCCGCTACGAATCCAACCTGCTCCTGGCCACCTGGGCGCTGCGCCAGTTTGGCAACCCTGCACGAGCGCCGGTCGATCACGCGGAGAGCCTCTTCTACATGGCAGAGGTGATCAGCAGCTTTGATCTGGTAGCCCTGCAAGAGGTGGACCGGGATCTCAGGCGTTTGCGGACTCTGCTCGATATCCTGGGCCCGGATTGGAATGTGCTGGTCAATGAGACAGCTCCCGGAGTAATAGGCAACCGAGAGCGATTTGCGATCCTGTACTATACACCCAGAGCGGACTTCCGGAATTTTTCCGGCCAGGTGATCCTGCCACCTGAACGTGGACCGGATGGTCAGAACATACCTGTGCAACAGTTCGCGCGTCCTCCGCTGCTGGCGACGTTCCGCTCGGGGAATTATGCGTTTCAGGTCTGCACGGCTCACATCACCTTTGGACGTGGGCTTCCCAAGGCGCCGCTGGAAGAAGTCCAAAAGCTGGGAAACTATCTGCACATGCGTTCTCGCTATGAGGACTCTGATCTATTTCTGCTGGGTGATTTCCAGATGGGCATACGCGAGTCTCCGATCCTGCTGGCCTTGCGTGAAAGCGGGATCCAGATCCCCGGGGAGCTCCTGCTTCCCACCAATCTAAAGAAAGACAGATATTATGACCTGATCGGGTACACCTCGCCTCAGCAGCGCGCGTTCCCGCCGGGCACCAGCACACCCCGCGCAGGGACCTATGACCTGTTTGAGCACGTCTTACAGGATGAACATCACAGGCAATATGCCGCTGACCCTGCCTTCAAGAAATTCTCGCAATCCGGACAGAAGGTGACGACCTCCGAAGAAAAGGACCGCTCCCTGATGCGCCGCTTCTGGACCTGGAAGACCTCCCTGATCTCAGATCATCTGCCGCTGTGGGCAGAGCTTGATATTGAAAAACTGTAAGTGGCGGATGGTGATAGGGGCTCATGTATCGGATCACCTCGCTGCAGCTGTCAGAGCGCCATGCGAAACGTGGCGATGACCTGATCAAACAACTCTTCATCAGTCAACAACATTGGCCGCCAAAAAAGTTCCATGGCCGGTATTTTGGCTCACTGCAGCGTGGGCAGTGACATCGCCACGAGCTTTTTGAGCTTCTTTTTCTTTTGCGAGGCGGCAGTCGTATAATCCTAGTTGGCCGGCCGCGGGGCGGGGAGTGTGTTCGAGGGGAAGCCGTAGCACCACAAGGAAGGAGCGACGTATGATTCGTATTCATGTACTCTTGATGATCATTCTCGCTGCAAATATCCTCGCAGCCTGTGCGCAGGTGGAGCCAATTCAGCGGGTGGAGAGCACATCCACGCCAACGTCGACAGAGACAGAGCAAGCCAATGATCCCTTTCTGATCTGTACATCGGTCACTGAAATCCCTGTTGACGAGTGCAAGGCCTTGGTGTCGTTTTTTCTTCATACAAATGGCGGTCACTGGTTGAATAACGAAGAACGATATAAAAATGTCTGGCTAGAGACAAGCACTCCCTGTTCCTGGGCAGGCATCCTTTGTGAGAATGGTCACGTTACTGACATTTCTCTCGGATTGAATGGATTGTCGGGCGAAATCCCTCCACAGATCGGCGACCTGACTTACCTGACCACACTTGATCTATCAGACAACAATCTAACTAAGCTACCACCGGAGCTTGGCTCCTTAACCAACTTGAGTTGGTTGAATTTAGCGTTCAACGATCTGAGCAGCCTGCCGACGGAAATCGGCGATCTTACTGATCTGATTGCACTGTTCATATCGGGGAATGATTTGGACAGTATCCCTGAAATCGGCAATCTGACCAACTTGACTGAACTCTACCTGGCAGAGAACAAATTGCGTAGCGTACCAGCAGGAATTGAAAAATTGACCAGCTTGAGGAGGCTCGATTTAGCTGGAAACGAGCTGACTAGCATCCCGTCCGAAATCGGCAGGCTAGTGAATCTGGAATATCTACGCCTAGAACATAATAACTTGCGGAGTCTGCCTTCTGAGATTGGCAAGCTGACCAACCTCATTGAACTTTATCTATCGGAGAATAAGCTAAAGGATCTGCCATCAGAGATCGGCAACCTGACGAACTTGAAGTATCTCTACTTATCCCACAACGACTTGGGCAGCGTACCGCCTGAAATCGGAACTCTGACTCACCTGTCTGCACTTGATTTGTCAGATAATGAGTTGACCATCCTGCCCCCGGAAATTGGAAACCTGACCCAGCTGCAAATGCTGTTCGTAGCGAATAACAATTTAAGCAACATGCCACGCGAAATTGGCCACCTGACCAACCTGGTGCTACTCTACTTAGGCGGTAATCAGCTCAGCGATCTACCCCCTGAACTTGCCAACCTGACCAGCATAAGCGAGCTTTGGTTAACTGATAATCCTTTGAACACCTTATCGCCGCAACTATGTGCTGTATTTTCGGAGGTTGTCATTCCCCAGTCCTTATGTACGCCCTAAGTGAGCCATGAAAACCAATTCTATAGCTTGATAAATATGGATAGTATCTTGGAAACATTATTGGCTTGTGTCATGGTAGCTGATAGCCTGTTCCCGAAAGAGAAGACCACCCGCTACTCGCCCTGCTGTTTATCCCTCTTTTTTCTGCTGGGCATTGTGCATATCACGAATTCCTTGATGAGTAAGATCTTTGTATGGTAGAACATAAGGAATATGTAGGTACCGTTCAAAACAAAGCCACCCAACACAGCCTGCACCGGACGGCTGGGCGCTTCGCAGTGCGCGTTTTTTCGGCTCTTTTCTGAGCTTCGGCACGCCGCTTCGCGGCAGTCCGTTTACCAGCCTTTCTTTCCCCGGCTATGCCCTGCAGGGGCATAACGAACACCGTTGGGCGTCTTCTCTCAATGATTCTTGCGCTCACCAGACAAAGGTTTTCCAATAACAAACTGAGCTTCGTGTAATCTGGCAGGAAAGGAGAATGCAATGCGTTTCTTGAAGAATCTATTTGGCAACAGGGACTCCAACGACGAACCTTTTGTCCCGACACCTACGCAGACAATCCCGGGATTAGAGCCAATCGTTGTCTATGCTGTAGAACAGTTGTACCCGGGCATAGAAGAGCAGAAACATGCCTTCACGTATTTACTGAAACATACCCAGGAGAACGATACGAGTGTCCAGCTGAGCATACTTAGATGGGGTATTGAACACTTAGAAAATCTCATGGAGAAAAATCCATCCGTAACAGTCCGTTACGCTGTCTATTCGGAAGGCGGAATGTTTCCCACCATGAAGGCTGCAAAGAGATGGGTTAAGTCCATCACGAACTTGTCGCCGTAAAATTATAGTTCGCCATCTAACACCGCATGTGGAGGTCATCCAATGTCTGAGCCTGTAACCTATGAAGTCTTGAAGGGATTTCTCGAAGCGTTTAACCGGCATGATCTGGATTCCATTATGGGCTATTTCGCAGAGGATTGCGTCTTCTACATGCCGCGAGGCTCGGCACCGCGCGGCGACCGGTACGTGGGGAAGGACGAGGTGCGAGCCGGCCTGGCAAAACGATTTGAGGGAATTCCGGATGTTCATTACGGAGAAGATCAGCATTGGATGTGTGGTGATTTCGGAGTCTCCGAATGGACCCTCACTGGCACATCTGTGTCAGGGAAAAAGATTGAAGTGCGGGGGGTGGACTTGCTTGAGTTCGACGGGGGAAAGATCACTCGCAAGGATTCTTTCTGGAAGATCCTGGAGTGATCGGTTCATGATGACAGAATCAACCGTAGTCAGGTTTTTCAAAACCGAAGAATTGGACGCCGATACTCGGAACGCCATTGTCAACGTTTGCGTGATGGCGCATCAGGAAGAGGATTTCAAGAATCTTTTCTCCTATGTTCCTTCCGGTGGCTGGCATTTTCTTGCCTTTCAAGGCGAGCAATTGGTCAGTCATGCCATGGTAACAACCCGGTGGCTTCAACCAGAAGGTCATCCACTACTGAAAACGGCTTACATCGATGCGGTAGCCACGCTGCCCGGCGCACAAGGACACGGGCATGGCAGCACGTTAATGCGTCATCTGGCAAGCGGAATTGATGGCGAGTACATTATCGGGTGTCTGGAAACGGAGCGAATGGAATTTTATGAACGATTAGGCTGGGAGGTCTGGCGTGGTCCTCTGGCTGGACGAAATGAGCAGGGACTGATTCCAACCCCTGAGCAAAAAGGGATCATGATCTTACGGCTCTCGCAGACACCGGCACTCTATCTGGATGCAACCCTGACCATCGAATGTCAGGAGGCACGGATCTGGTAGAGAGGGCATCCGGCTCTATTTCTTACCGCTCGTATTCAGGCATCGGAATAGCCATCGGCCTGTCCTCGAACGCCTCCCGATATCCATGATCTCTGCTGGAGGCGTCCAGCGCCCGCTCCTCGCGGCGGATGCGGTCACGCAGCAGCAGGGCGTTGGCGACTCCGAACACGGCGGAGGTGAGGTAGGCGGAGTGCACCAGCGGCGCGGCCAGGATCTCCAGCTCAACACCCAAGTAGTTTGGATGGCGTATATACCGGTAGATGCCGTGCTGCACCGGCGCCCCTCCGGGTCCGGGCACGGTCATGACCCGCGTCGACCAGCGCCAGCCCAGTGTACGGATGGCGGTAAGTCGCAAGGCCTGCCCGGCCGCAAACACGCCGAAGGCGGGCACCGCCAGCCAGGGGCGGAATTTGCGCCTGCCGGCGAAAACTTCCAGCAGCATAGCCGCGAACCAGGCGGCATGCAGGGTTACGATCCAGCGATATGTCTCGGCGGTGTGCTCGCGACCGCCGCGCTGGCGCATCCGCCGCTCGTTACGCTGGCTCAGGCGCAATTCGAACAGGCGCTGCACGCCCAGAGCCGCGACGAAGACCGCAAACAACAGACGTGTACTTACCACTGCAGCAGCACCAGCTCGGCGCAGAACGCCGGGCCCATCGCCATCAGCACCCCCCACTCGCCCGGTTTTGGCTGCAAGCGTTTCATAGCCTTATCGAGGATCAGCAGAACAGAGGCGGACGAGATATTCCCCGCTTCCGCCAGGGTCTCCCAGCTCAGCGCCAGGGCTTCGTCGGGCAGGCCCAGCCCGTCTGCCAGCGCCTGGATTACCCTGGGTCCACCCGGATGCACCAGCCAGTGGTCGATACCGGCGATAGTCAGGTCGTGCCTGCCCAGAAAAGCTTCCATGCTAGGCCGTACCTCCGACTGCGCCAACCCGGCGATGTCGGCGCTGAGCAGCACTTTAAAGCCGCTGTTTGTCACGTCCCAACCCATAATGTGCTCCGTCTCCGGGAAGAACTGCGACTGCGAATCGATCACCCGCGGCAGGGACTGCGCACATTGCGCTCGGGGATGGTCATCGCCCACCATCAGCACCGCTGCCGCGCCGTCACCGAACAGCCCACTGGCGACCAGATTCGCCATCGACAGGTCATCGCGCTGGATGGTGAGACTGCACAGCTCGACGGCGAACAGGATCACAGCCTCCTCCGGATGTCCCTGCAAATAGTCCGCTGTACGAGCGATGCCTGCCGCGCCGCCCACACAGCCCAGCCCGAACAGCGGCAGGCGCTTCATGCCCCGGGAAAACGGGATGCGGTTCATCAGCCGCGCGTCCAGCGACGGCACGGCGATGCCCGTGGTGGAGATAGTGGTCAACTGGTCGATCTCCTGCGGGTTCATTTGGGCATAGTCCAGCAAGGCACAGATCGTTTGCTCACCCAGCTCCAGCGCCGTTTCGATATAGGCGTTATTCCGTTCCTCAAACGTCGTCGGCTCCGTGTAGCGTTCCAGGGGCCAGGACAGATAGCGGCCGTTTACTTTTACGTTGGTGTAGAACTGCTCCAGGGGTTTCACAATGGAGGGCCGCTTGGACTTCCACTCTTGTTGTGCGGCGGTGAGCAGTGTCTCTTGCGGGTAATAATGTTCCGGTAAACCGGTTTTTGCAGAAACGATTACAGGCATTCCAATCTCTTTCTGGAATTCCCCGAAGGCGATTACCCCGTTCTCGCGCCAGAATTCCGAGTTTACGAGCTCCTGATACAGTCGCTTCACTATAAGATAAGCGGAACCGCTGGACAACGGGGTACATCCTACTCCGTTGGTAGGAATCCCCCCTCAAGAATGGTCACGCATGGACTCTTCCATGCCAGCGGCGATCAAGGGGCGAGCCTCGTCATTCTGATCATCTTCGCAGCAGTGTGGATCGCGCACCAATCCCCCTGCCAATTATTTACATTAAAATGAATTGGCTTACAGTATGGTTTTTGAGCAAAAAGGCGACTAAAGTCGCCACTACGCGGTAAAGAGGTCGGAGGTAAACAGATGCACGATCTCGCAGCAGCCTGTTCTCGAATCAAGGCTGAAATACACCATACGCTAGGATCTCGCCATCCACCAATTCTGGTTGCATTAGACGGCGGCAGTGGAGCGGGCAAGTCTACTCTGGCATCCATGTTAGCGCAGACTGTAGATTCTGTGATTGTGCAGCTGGATGACTTCTTTTCCGCCAGTATCCCTGATTGGAAATGGGATACTCGTTCCATACCGGAAAGGGCCAGGGATGTCTTCGAGTGGCAGAGGTTGCGTTCGGAAGCTTTAGAGCCTCTGCTGGCGAGCAGAGTGGCAAGATGGCATCCTTTCGACTTTGCAGCGGGTTTACGCGCCGATGGAACGTATGGGCTCAGCCAGCAATGGGTGGAGAGACAGCCGGCACCTGTGATCATTCTTGAAGGCGCCTATTCTTCGAATCCCGAGATTGCCGATTTGATCGACCTGGCGGTGCTACTAGACGTACCCATGTTGGAACGCCATCACCGCCTGGATCAACGCGAAGGGGATAAGCAATTCTTACAGCGATGGCATACGTTGTGGGACCCGGTGGAAGAATATTACTTTACCGAGGTAAGACCAAGATCATCATTCGATCTCATTGTCCCGGGAAGTAGCAGGATGAGAACATCAGACACCTGACACAGCCCCGTCCCTGGCAACGGCGGGACTTAGGCCAGCCGTTACGTACCTAACGATGATCAAGTGGCTCATCTACGGATCCGCGGCGGACGACCGCGCAGTGGTTGTCGTTTCGTTCCACGACAGCAGGGATTTCCCTTATTGAAGGAATAGGGCATTGGCCCTATAGTACCGGCAAAGCTCGAAAAACGAAAAGCAGGTGGTCATTGCCGGTCATTCCATCTTGGTTAACAAACGTGGGGGTATGCGATTTTGATCCGACGTAGATTCAAGTCCACCCTGTCAAACATACAGACCTTCAGCATGGCGGCATAGACACTGCAGTTTGTTCGCCATGTATTTCTTAGAGATTGTTGCAAGGAGAAGCCGTGGATCTGGTCGTGCTCTCGCGGTTGCAGTTTGGGCTTACCAACATCTTCCACTTTTTATTTGTCCCTCTTACGCTGGGTCTCAGTGCGTATGTGGCTTACATGCAAACCCGGTATTACCAGACAGGGGATGAAACCTTTCACCTGATGACGCGGTTCTGGGGGAAATTATTCCTGATCAATATTGCCATCGGTGTTGTGTCAGGGATCGTCAATGAATTCCAGTTTGGGATGAACTGGTCGGGATTTACGCGATTTGTGGGAGACATCTTTGGCGCACCCCTGGCTCTGGAGGCCTTACTGGCATTCTTTGCCGAATCGACGTTCATCGGGATCTGGGTCTTCGGGGAAGGCAAAATTCCGGATAAGGCGCGCCTGGCGGCGATCTGGTTCGTGGCGCTCGGCGCAAGTTTTTCGGCGTTATGGATCCTGCTTGCCAACGGCTGGATGCAGCATCCTGTGGGATATAGCATCGATGAAGCGACGGGACGCGCCCAGCTGACAGACTTTCTTGTGGTGCTCAGCAACCCGAAGGGGTGGTTGTTTTTCTGGCATACGCTCACGGCCGGGTTTGCCACCTCGAGCTTCTTCATTCTCGGCATCAGCGCCTATCACCTGGCACGCAAGCAGCATGTGGAAGTCTTTAAACGATCCATGCACATGGCAGCCATTGTCGGGTTGATCACCAGCACGCTGATCTTCTTTACCGGTCACGCCCAGGGGCAGTTCGTCTATGAGACGCAGCCCATGAAGTTTGCCGCCATCGAAGCGCACTGGGAAACCGAACGCCCGGCCTCCTTCTCCATCCTCACCATTGGCGATCTCACCGGCAGACGCGAAGTCTGGTCGATCCGGGTTCCCGCCTTCCTGAGCTTTCTGGCCTGCAACCACTTTGACTGCGAAGTCCGCGGGGTGGAGGACCTGCAGGCGGAATACCAGGCGACCTATGGACCCGGGGACTATATTCCCCTGATGGTGGTGACCTACTGGAGCTTCCGCATCATGATGACCGTGGGACTGCTGATGATCCTCTCCTCTTTGTGGCTGCTGTTTGCCCTGCGCCGGCCGATCGAAAACGCCAGATGGCTGCGCTGGGCGCCCTGGCTGATTGCCCTGCCCTATGTCGCGAACCTGTGCGGCTGGGTGTTGACCGAAATGGGACGCCAGCCCTGGCTGGTGCAGGGACTGCTCAAAGTGGAAGACGGCGTCTCTCCCCATTTGACGACCGGCCAGCTGCTCGTGAGCATCATCAGCTATACCCTGGTGTACGTTGGGCTGGCGGGCGCCATGGTCTTTCTGACCCGCAAATATGCCATCGCCGGACCCGAGGCCGCTATGCACGAATCGGTGGATGTCATGCCCGCCTATGGGTCCTCAGAAGAGAAGTAGTCACCTGACACTTTGTTTGAGGAGCAGACCGCAAAATAAGATACCGTCATTGCGAGGAGCGTTCGTCCCCGGCACCGAACCCTGATTTGCTAAGCAAATCAGGCGGTGTACATGCCCGTGCAAGCGTGACGTAAAAATTTATATTTTCTTTCGACCAGCTATTTAAGTAGCCGGTCGAAGTATTTTTTACAAAACTGTGCTCTCGGCGGCTTGAGCAATGAAAGTTTTATAAAGATTTTCAGTCGACTACTTAGAAGAGAAGTAGAGGTTCTGAATGGATTATGAGTTGCTGCGAGTCGTGTGGTTCTGCGTGATCGCCGCGCTGTGGATCGGGTTCTTCTTCCTGGAGGGCTTCGATTTTGGGGTGGGCATGTTATTACCCTTTCTCGGCAGGAAGGACCTGGAGCGCCGGGCGATCATCAACACGATCGGGCCGGTCTGGGACGCCAACGAAATGTGGCTGATCGTCGCCATCACGGCCATGTTCGGCGTCTTCCCGGCATGGTATGCAACGATGTTCAGCGGATTTTATCTCGCCATGGTCATCATCATCGTGGCGTTGATGATCCGCGGCATCTCGTTCGAGTACCGCTCCAAGGACCCGCGTCCGCAGTGGCGCGGGCGCTTCGACTGGATGATCGCGGTGGGCTCCCTGTTGAGCTCGTTTTTGTTCGGCGTGGTCTTTACGGATCTGCTGGGCGGCGTGCCCATCGATCAGAACCTGAACTATGTTGGCGCTCCGTTCAGCTGGATCACGCCCTACGGGCTGATCGGCGGGCTCACGATGGTCTCTGTCTTCTTGCTGCACGGCGCGAATTTCCTGACCCTCAAGCTGGATGACGAGCTGCGCGAACGCTCCCGTGCCGCAGCCAGGCTCCTGTACATCTTTGCAGCCGTTATGGTCGTGGTCCTGGCTATTTCGACCTATATCTATACCGACATCACCATCCGGGTCGGGGTGAATCCCGGGATTCTGCCCATCGCCTCCGTCGTCGTCCTGCTCGTAACGATCTACTTTATCGACCGCAAACTGGAGGGCTGGGCCTTTGTCATGTCGGGACTGAATATCATCCTGACGCAGGTTGCCTTCTTTAGCCTGATGTTCCCCCGGGTGATGGTCTCAAGCCTGGACCCGGCATGGAGCCTGACCATCTATAACTCCTCCGCCTCTCCCCAGGCTCTCGGGGTGATGTCCGTCGTCGCACTGGTCTTTATCCCGATCGTGGTGGCGTATGAGAGCTGGTCGTATTACATTTTTCGCAAACGGATCAAAGCCGACAGGGAATCCCTTGTCTATTAGATCTGCGCAGATGAATCAAGAACCCGCCAGGTAGGCGGGTTCCTTCTTATGGCAATCGTGTTCGATGGACTCAAACCCGTGGGAGCTCTGCACGCGCTGCGCTCCTCGTTACCTCCATGGAGTCGAAGCCCGGGCGGAGGGCTTGCTTCACGATCAGCGTGACCGCGGTCCTGGTCCTGTGATCGACCGCGACCTTCGAGAATCGGGTCTCGGATGTGACAGGAATCCCATTATTTTCGAGACAGCAGACCGCCTGATCCAGCGCCTGCATCGCCCGGTTGGCGGCATCTGCGCCGATCGCCTGCACCTCTGCCTGTTTATATTCCAGGACAACGCTTATGATCGCCCCTGTCACAGCAGAGACAGGGGAAGTGGCAGAAACCCGAATTAACTCCATGATAAGCCTCCTATGAGCAAGAATCGCCGGTGCCTACCGCGCAGATAGGACCGATGAGAAATATATATTCTCCTCCGACAAGAGTGGGTCTGGTCCTATTATATGGAATCGGCATTCAGGATTCAATAGAAGCGTCTAGACATTTGTACTATTTTCCCCTTTTCCTGCCTTTGTAACGGGAAACCCGCCGTGAGCACCCAACTGTTTGTGGGGAGTTGCAGCCACTCCTATTACGGATTGTTGTATGGAAACGCCACCGCAAGTTAAGAACAATACTATCAGAGGTAGAGACCTGCGGTCACTGCTCGGCGGGGTCGCTCCCTCTACGATCATTCGGGAGTGCTTCGCAAAGACCCTCGCCGAGCATAGGCCAATGTAGATATCTATCGCATTGTAGACGACCGGATTGTAGAACAGTGGAACCACCCGGATAGGTTCGGCGTGATGCAACAGCTTGGCAACTTCCCCACACCGTGATAGTCCCCGCAGCGGAGCGAGTGGGAGGGCAGGCGCGACCAAGCCGGAACCCTGAGGAGACCTGCGGTCCGCTTCGCGTCTCGGTGGGGTCGCTCCCTCGGCGAGCGAGGCTATGCCGCCGAACACTTCGGCAGATTTCGGCGGTTTTAATTTTCTGCGACGAAATTCAGGATAAAATCTTTCCCGGTGTGCTCGTCATGCGAGCAGCTCCAGATCGGACTTCGAAGTATGGCCCATGTCTCCCATAAATTAAAGAACGCAGTCGAGGGCGCCCTGGCAGGCGGCGGCGACCCCGCGACCTCGCCACTGTATGTCTTTGGTCCGTTCCTGAGGCTTATCGTTGTCGCCGGGGTTGCGCAGGTTACCTTTGGGGCCTCTGTATGGATGGTGATCTTCACCATTGCGGTCGTATCGGCGATGTACCGGCTGGTGATGCGCTGGGTCACGGATGGCAGCGGTGGCAGCGGGCTCAGCGAAGAGGAGTTTGGCGGCTGGGCTGTCAAGGTGAACGCAGCCATTACCTTCATCGAATACACGCTCACCTTCCTGGTCAGCATGTCTGCCATGGTGACCTTTATCGCAGACCGCATCCCGGTCCTGAACAGTCAATTTCTCTGGATGCAATACCGCACCATACTGGCAATCGGACTCAGCCTGCTCACCGGCTGGCTGGTTAACCGCGGACCGAAGGTGGCTGCCCGCGCATTTGGCCCTGCGACGGCAGGCGTTTTAATGTTGCTGTGGGCGATGATCATCGCAACCATCGTGCAGACTGGATTTCATCTACCTGATTTCAACCTGCGCGCCTTCCAGCCTGGATACCTTGGGTTCACGCTCAATGGGTATGCCCGCATCCTGGCTGTTATGACCGGTATCGAGGTATTTGCCAACCTGGTTGCTGCTTATGAGGGAACGCCTGCACAAAAGAGCAAAAAGGCTTTTACAAGCTTGCTGTTGATCATGGGGACGACTGCCCTCACCATGTTGATCGTGGGACCAGCCATATTTAGACTATCCGATCCAACCGACGCCCACGTTTCGGTCTTTACCCAGGCCATGGACCAGCTCCTGCCCAATCCGCTGCCTTATCTGGGGAGCCTCGTTGGTGTTGCCGTGTTGATGTCTGCTTCGGCTGCCAGCGCGCAGGGATTGCAAAACCTGGCTCTCGGCTTGTACGAACGACATTACGTTCCACGCTACATGGGCGAACGCAACAAATTCGACGTGGCGGACAAACCCGTCTGGCTGCAAGTCGCGATTGTCAGTCTTTGTTTTGCTTTCTTCGGCACACATGAAGAAACCTACCTGGCGATCTATGCAGCCGGTGTGTTCATTTTACTCAGCATGACAGCCTGGGCAGTCACCAAACGTCTCTGGCGCCGGATCAGGGAAGAGTACGCGCTGGAGAGACTGTTCCTTATTTTTGGAACAGTCGCGGCAGCGCTGCTCACGACGGGGGCTACAGCGATCATTTTCTACGAACGCTTTCTCGAAGGTGCCTGGACGTTTCTCATTTTTATCCCTCTTCTTTATGCAATGTTCACTTACTTCCGACAACAAATGGGCAGTCCATCGCCTGAGATGGAATACCTGGGCATGCTCGATGCGGCTCAATTGGCCGGCTTCGGTTTTGGTCAGTACCCTGTGTCAGACACGGAATTGGAAAATGGCGAAGCACTACCTGATGTTACCTGGCAACCCGAGCCGAAAGAATTCAGCACCTGGCGAGAGGACAGAGTTTCCATTAGACATATTGTCGTTCCTCTGGATGGTTCTACGTATGCCGCCCGGGCTTTACCCGTTGCAAAAATGGTGTGCAGGGCGATGGGAGCAACCCTGCATTTGATATCTTCCGTTGAGAACGGAACTCCCGAATCAATGGAACAATACGAAGGAAAAGCGCAAGGACGAACCGTCTATCTAGAAAAGCTGTCCGAAATCCTGGAGAGCGAAGGCTATAAAACCCGCTATGCAGTCCGCGCAGGTGTTCTCGCGGATGTGGCTTCGAATTACGTGGAGGAAAATGAAATCGATCTGGTGATCCTTTCCACCCACGGAAAACCAGAGGATAAGAATTGGGAAAAAGGTGAGGTTGCCCGTAAGCTCGTTCAAAGGCTGTGGAAGCCGATCTTGATGGTGCAGGCCATCCCCCATGAGCTCCACATCCTGCCAAGAGTCGAGCATATCCTGGTGGCACTCGATGGCTCGCTTTACGCCGAACGCACGCTCCCTTACGCTCGTGCATTTGCAAAAGCATTCCGAAGTGATATCTACCTGCTTTCCGTCCCTGCCGTTCCCAGTGCTACCGACTATCGCGCACCTGCCGACTATCTGGAGAGGCTGCGTGCGAACAAAGATGCAAACATGCGTAAATTCCTGGATGCAGTTGCGCGCTCGATGCGAAAAGAGGGCCTACACGTACTTCCAGTTGTGACCGGATCCATTCCCGCAAAAGCCATCGTCGACGAGAGCAAGGCCAAACACATCGACATGATCATGGTCACCTCTCGCGGTCGTGGCGGGCTCAAGTTGCTCTTGATGGGCAGCGTAGCCAATCAAGTGGTCGAAGGAGCGGATAGCATGGTCTTCATCATGCCCATCCCCGATGAAAACGATACGCAATCCATATGACAGGTGGTTTTCGAAGCAAAAGTGACATGGGCGATGCCCGCCTGCCCGCAGCGGAGCGAGCCGAAGGACAGGTATGACCGAGCCGAAACCCTGAGGAGACCCTCGCCGAGCTTGGCGGCAGCCATTACGGGGATTCAGGAGATGATGGTAGCTATGGAGAGTATTATGCCTGGCAGGGTGACCGAAGGCTTATACAGAAGGAAAAAGGCAAGACCTATCGGTCCATGTATCTCGGCGGGGTCAGAAACCCACGCCGAGCAGGAGAGGAGACCTCCGGTCACGGTCTCGGTGGGGTCGCTCCCTCCACGATCATTCGGGAGTGCTTCGCAAACACCCTCACCGAGCAGAATCACGGAGCGTTTCCCCAATGTTTCTCCGCGTCTCCGTGTCTCTGTGGCTAAATCCTTAAGCCGGCGGTGTTTCCTTCCGCGAGAGCACTTCCGAAAGGTGATTGTCAGTTTTCGATCCGAGATTTCGTTGTAGAAAGGGGCAAAGGGACTTTGTGAACAAATGGAAACGCGTGACCGCACACGAAAAGCAGGCTATCAGGAACACTTTATCGACCTCTGTCACCTGGTTCGATCTCGCTCACAAGCGCCTCGATGCAGCCGTCTCTGCGGCGTATGGCTGGCAGAGTGATCCCTCCGATGAGGAGATCTTGGAAAAGTTACTGGCGCTGAACCTGGAACGGAGTAAGGCGGCAGGTGTTTAACTCCGCGTTGAGCGCAAGTGTAAATCGCCCCTGGATTGTCTGGATATTAGTGACCCAGTGGGTCTCTAATAACGAGTTAGCCCGTTCATTGCATAACTGGTAATCATTTAGAATAAAGGCACATCTATGACTGGTCAACCAAAGATAGCAAAAATGAGTTCGTCTGACTGGCGCGATGTTCTTTGGGGGACTCATCCTGGTTTATATCGGAAACGCCGCATATTTAAACTTATTCCCTCTGAGCCAAGGTGCAAATTTTGCAATGCCCCGTTTCATGGGATTGGCGGACCGCTTATGTCAATGATTGGGAGAAAACAATACAGCAAGAATCCATTATTCTGTGAAGCCTGCTTGACTCAGCCCGTTGAAGGTGTCGAAGTGGAGATTACCATGCTGTTTGCTGATGTGCGCGGCTCCACCACTTTGGCAGAAAAGATGAGCGCATCTGATTTTGGTAACCTGATGAACCGTTTTTACGACACTGCCTCGCATATCCTTGTGCATTCGTTTGCAATTATTGACAAATTTGTTGGAGATGAAGTGATCGGTTTGTACATCCCTGGACTCGCAGGCGCAGAGCATGCCAAGAGAGCCATCCTCGCAGCCGAGGAACTTCTTCGTGCAACAGGTCATCAGGGCAACAGTCCATGGTTGCCCATTGGGGTTGGGATCCATACAGGAAACGCTTACGTTAGTCTGGTTGGGTCGGAAGGGGGCGCAGGGGACTTAACGGCGTTAGGGGACTCCATGAATATCACCGCGCGCTTGGCATCACAAGCAGGTGCAGGTGAAATCCTAGTGAGTGAATCCGCTTACAATCACGCTGCACTAAAGGCAAATGAAGAAAAACGTACACTTGAAATTAAAGGTCGAAGCGAACCCGTTAGGGTACATGTTCTTAAGATAAAAGCGGGCTAACACAGCGTGCAGCGTGCACCCGACAGGTGGAAGTCGCCGCGTTTTCAGGCAGTTTTATCGGCTCAAGCCAGTTCCATCAAAGCGGCGTTGCCTCATCCCGCCCACCAGCGGGTAACGCCAGCCGTTGGGCGTTTGACGCGGTTCATTGAATCACTTACAAACACAAAAAGGAGAGTGGCAAATGAATTTCCTGCGCAGCTTGTTTGGCAAAGACGAGAAAGACGAGGGTCCCCCACCATCCGCGGAAACCCTGGCAGAAGCGAAGAAAATCTTCTTTGAATACTCCTGCAACGGTCTTTATATGGCCCAGAATGATGTACATTTCAGCAAGTATCGGGTTAGCAAAGAACAAGCAGCTGAGTGGAGAAATGAATTCATTACTTATTGGCGAAGTCAGTTATCAACAGAAGATTTGACGGCAGTTCAAAAGTTGAGGGACGCTGATGCGGTGGATTCCATCCCCGATCTCATTGCCATTGTAGATAAAGGCGACAGTTACGCAAAGCTACGGATAGCAGAAGCGCTTGCGGCGATTGGATACATGGCCGAAGATAAGAGTTTGCGAAAGCAGACAAAAGCTACCGCCAGAAAAATAGCGCAATCCATCCTTGACCATCCGATACAAGTATCGGAAAGCCACAAAATCGAGATAGAGCGCCTAGGGGGATCCAGATCCAATCCTGAAGAGTATATTATGCTTTTTGCAAAGGACGTCGTGAAATAAACTCAGTAATGAGATTCGATGGCATGGGTAAACGGCCCAACACAGCGTCCCGCACGATCACCGGGATAATAATGCACCCCGGCAAAGGGCGCCGGGGCGCTACGCAGCCCGATCCCCGGAAGAGCACCGGGGCTATAGTGGTGAGACTGCTGCCCCGCTTTGGCGGGGGCAGCGTGCGCACGCCCTATGGGCAGTCAGGCAGTTTGCGTGGCTCGGAGTTGGTCCCGGCAAAATGGCATTCTCTCGTCCCACCCACCAGCGGGTAACGCAAACCGTCAACTGTAATAACATTCGTTACACCTTTTGCAGGCTAGAATCATCTAAAATACGGCTAAATTTAGCAATTTCTGATGGTTTGGACATGTAACACATGTTGTTACAGTCCACACTCGCCGTTAGCCAGAAAAAGTTTGCGCTCTATATTTAAACAATCTCGAGGCCCTTTATCACCAGAAATCCATGAAATATTCGTTATGCATTGTTACAGGAGCTCCTGGTTCCGGCAAATCTACCACACTGAAAGCTTTTCTAGAACTTCACAGTAACTATATCGCCTTGGATATTGACTGGCTGGCTGAAGCTGCATCCGACTTAGCTGGCAAAGATATCTATTCGGACCCATCAGCTTGGAAACCCTACGGGTTGTTATGGTTTGAAGTTTTGTATGCGGTCTACAAGAACGGTCAAATACCTGTATTTTTTACCCCAAATGATCCGCAGGATATTGAGCAACATGGTCAACCCGCTTGGTGTAGTGATATAAAATGGCTACTACTAGACTGTGATGATCAAACCCGGCGAGAACGGCTTGTTCATCGTCCTGATTGGACAGAGGGGATGATTGCCGAAGCTATTGCTGATGCCCACGTTTTGCGTCAGGTCATCCACCTGCAAGTTGATACAGGGCTACTATCCCCAGAAGAGACTGCGGCTAAGGTATTTGATTGGCTTGAGCAAGTACATGGAGATGGTTACAAAGATGCAAGGAGTTGACTCTCACATGCAACGTAGAGTAGAAGCCGCAAGTCAAGAGCATTCCACCCCAGCGTTCCGGCTAACACGGCGTGCGCCCCGGCAAAGGGCGCCAGGGTCATGATGGTGGGACTGCTGCTTCGTAGCGTGCGCACGCCTATAGGCAATCAGGCAGTTTGCGTGGCTTGGAGTTGACTCCGTCAAAATGGCGTTGTCTCGTCCCACCCACCAGCGCCTCGATGCAGCTGTCTCTGCGGCGTATGGCTGGAAGAGTGATCCTCCGACGAGGAGATTTTGGAGAAGCCGCTGGCGCTGAACCTGTAGCGGAGCAAGGCGGTAGGCGCATAATCTGTGTGAAGCTACTTATACGGAAAGGTTCGATCTAAACTCTTGTTCGGCACCCTCTTTTGAAATCTTGATTTGTTCGGGAATCATAGTTTTGGGTTAGGTAAATTATTTGCACGTTGGGGAAGCAGTCTTCGGAGCGATTATGGCAGAGAAGTTCCTGGTTATGCTTGAGGCGTTTACAATTCGCTTGCTCATCGCTATTGCTGCTTTTGCCTTGGTTCCCCTCGCATTCGGTGTGTATTTCCTGCCTGTGATTGCTATCTTCCTTCAGACCGTCCCGTTGTTGACGATCAGCGGTGCATTAATCGGTAAGCTTTTTACCAAAAACCATATGGGGACTTTGTTTGGAGCTGGGTTAGGAGCAATTCTTGGGTATTTGTGGCTGTTTTCGATTACGTCTAAGATGCTATTTGATTGAGTTACTTCGCTTTGAGGATTTGGATCTCATTCTTTGGCAATCGTTCTGGTCGGTAAAGATTCTTGCCAGTTGCTAAAGATTTAGTTATGTGTAAATTTTTGTCAGGTCGGAAGCGGCGTCGTTTTGTTGCCACCGAGTCTTGCGTCCGGTGGGGCTGCCTAACAAAACATTCTCAAAACGGCAACCAGAAAGTGCCCAAAATGGGCGGCGCGTTTCGCCCTGCTATGTATAGTCAGCGAGGCGTTCTTTCGTGAAACACGATAACCCGCCAGTAGACTATAGAGACATACCCCCTACGGGGAGATCACCTGCGAGGGCGCTCCGCGGACGCATCCCGTCCGGTGCTCTGCAAAAAATTGGCTGCATGTAATTGAAGCCACCCTGGCACTGCCCCACTATAGTCCCCGGAGCACCGCGAAGTGGGAGGGCAAGTGTAGCTCTGGATACGTCCAGGAACTGGAGGATAAAATGGCAAAGACTGAACTCAAAACCAAGGTGAACGACGCTAGTGTGACGAAATTCCTCAACAGCGTCGCCGATGAGCAAAAACGAAACGATTGCTTCGAAATCCTCAAAATGATGAAGCAGGTCACCAGAGAAGAGCCGAAGATGTGGGGGACGAGCATCGTCGGCTTTGGCAGTTATCACTACAAAGGAAAAAGCGGGCGAGAAGGCGACTGGATGTTAACCGGTTTTTCGCCTCGCAAGCAAAACCTGACGCTGTACCTGATGGGAGGTTTCGACACGCACGCCGCCTTGCTAGAAAAGCTTGGCAAGTTCACAACCGGCGCGGGTTGTTTGTATATCAAGACCCTGGACGATGTGGACAAGAAGGTCCTGAAAGAGTTAGTACAGGCGTCTGTCAAGAGAATGAAACAGCTTGGTAAATGAAATAACTTCTTCTAGTCCCGCCCCGCTGGATTGACAGGGATAGCCGTGTCGAAACCACCAGCGCCTCGATGCAGCCGTCCTTGCGGCGTATGGCTGGAAGAGTGATCTTTCCAATGAGGAGATTTTGGAGAAGCTGCTGGCGCTGAACCTGGAGAGGAGCAAAGCATAGGACCTCATTTTGAACCTGTAGTCTTTTGCGAGGCGCCAGCCGTATAATCCGTACAAAGGTACCTATACGGAACCATTCCGCATATAACACCCTACTGGGATCTTATACGGACGCCGTCCGTATAAACCCTAGTTGGGCTCGAACCGGATTATCTTGTAGCAGAAGCTCATATGCAGAAGATATTCACACTGAATTCTACAATAGGCTCTTGGCTTGATGGTAAGAAGGCAACCATCAAATCACACGGAGGTTGTTATGAAAAAACGTTGGTTGGTGTATATCTTAATTGGGCTCGTGTTTGGAGTATTTGACTTTTACTATCAAATATTCATCCACAACAAATTTTATTATCAGTTATTAGGCGGTCTTGGGAGGAGTCTTGTCTGGCCTATTCTAATTCTTGGAATTTGGCTGGTGCCAATCATTCCCATAATTCTGTATGAAGCAAAATTTTCTTATTCCTCATGGCTGCCTGCCCTAGCGAGTGCTTTAACCTGGTCCATCTCCGTTATTGGTTATTACCTAACTAATGCTTTTCAACTCGCTGTCGTAGGCGTGTCATCAAGGCCGGAGATGCATATCTCAAACCGTAATGACCCATATTTTTGGATGAATTGGAGAGGTGTGTTTTTAGATGATCTCATCGTGAACAATGTTGAATGGATGGTCATTGCAGTACTTGGCGGGACTGTAATAGGAATTTTGTTAAGCTTTATTTATCGCCGCCTTAAAGAGGTTCAGCAAAGAAGGTTACGCCAATTTAGTATTCAATAAATCCGTCAGCCGGTCCTGAGCGGTGGATTTTTGGTGTACTTCAATGAATTTTCAAGATTAATTTACTCTATATACCTGAAATCTTTTCACAGGTGGCAGATATTGAGGTAGCCGACAAAAAGCTCATGATGGCACAGGTCTCTCAAAGATCGTCAAGTCTTTTGTCTCCGAAACCGCCCAACACAGCGTGCAGCGGACGGGTGGGTACGCACTGGCAAAAAAGCATGCTTCAGGCTAATGGTTAGTACCGTTTCTCCCCACACGCGGGTAACGCCAGCTGTGGACTGCAACAACATGTGTTACATGTGCAAGCCATCAGAAATTGCCAAATTCAGCCGTATTTTTGATGATTCCAGCTTGAAAAGGTGTAACGGATGTCATTGCAGTTGACACACACCGTTAGGCGTTTAGCGAAATCCATCGGAAGGCCAGATCTGTACGTCAGTAAATCGAACAAACCGTGGTTACATTCTAGCCTTTCGGCAGACTGAACATGAACACGCTATAGGAAATTTGAGAGTAGACCATTAGAAGAGGCATAAATATGTCAAATCATCCAACAAACACACCAAAGAGGTAAGGACAATGGGTAAGAGAAATTATCTTATCGAGGGAGTCTCCGGCACGGGCAAAACCTCGGTATGTCACGAGCTGCGCCGACGCGGTTACGCAGCTCTAAATAGTGATCGAGACCTGCGCCAACATACAGACCCAACGACTGGCGAGAGGCTCATAACATTTTCATCCCCCGAAATCAGACACGCAAGTAATCTTTGGGATGTCGAAAAAGTAAGGAGGTTGGCAGCCAATCAGGACGACGAAGTCACTTTCTTCTGTGGCGGTTCTCGAAATTTCAACGAGTTCATAGACGTTTTTGATAAAGTCTTCGTCTTAGACGTTGATGTAGACACACTCAATGAACGGCTCGACAACCGTCCTGATGATGACTGGGGCAAGCGCAAGAGCGAGCGGGAACTCATCCTACGTTTACACGCCACAAAAGAAGACCTACCCAGCAGTGGCATCGTAATCGATGCAACACAGCCGCTTGTCAGCGTCGTGGACGAAATCCTTAGCCATGTCCGTGCTTAGGGAGTCTTATGCAATTTAAAAACGCCTAACAATGCGTGCACCCCGGCAAAGGGCGCCGGGGCGCTACGCAGCCCGATCCCCGGAAGAGCACCGGGGCCATAGTGGTGGGACTGCTGCCCCGCTTTGGCGGGGACAGCGTGCGCACGCCTATAGGCAGTCAGGCAGTTTGCGTGGCTTGAGGTTGGTTCCGTCAAAGCGGCGTTGTGTCGTCCCGGGAGAACGCCGGGATGGTGCCCAATCCCGCCCCCCAGTACCCCGGCAAATTAGGCCGGGGCCTATCCCACTCGCGAGGAACACCCTCGGGGACAATGACGCCAGCCGTTAGACGTTTAGCGATACAGAAAGGTAGGTACAGAAATGGCGATTCAACTGTTGGTCACCGAGGATACCCCCACAAAAGTGGTCCTCCAAACAAATCCAGAATACAATGAAGATGTAGACGAAACACACGCATCGAATCTCCAAAACGCGCTGGGATGTTTGGGGATCTTCGCAGTTCTTCTTGTTTTTATCCTGTACTTTTTTTTCGCGACGCCACGCAGTGCTCTTCCCTGGTATTTCTGGGGATGCTCAGTTGCCGTCTTGATCGCATTGGCCGTGTTTCTTTTTTTCGAAATTTCTCTTTTGAATGACCATCGAACTTTTGGGCGAGAGACGACGGTAACGGTCGATCTGCTTTCCCAACGCGCCCTCCGTATTGAGAAGCCGAAATCCGGGAAAGTAAGAAAAACTGAGATAAACCTAAGCGAAGTCAGTCGTGTTCTGATTGATTGTCAAGAAGTCGGTCATTTGTGCAAGCTCGTACTTGAATCGCCAAATCATCCACCGTTTGAAGTGAACTCCGCTTATGACTTTGAAATGGATCCATTAAAAGATCTTAGCAAAAAGATAGGTGGGTTCCTAGATAAACCAGTTATCTTAAAATTGGCAGAAGGTAGCAAAGTAGAATCAGAAGAAGAAATATGAAGGTGCTTCTAGTCGTGGTAGTTGGTTTCAAGCCACGATGACTAGATAGGAAAAACGCCCAACACAGCGTGCGCGTTTTCAGGCAGCCTTCAACGCCTCGGCAGGAATCCGTTTTCGTGCCTGCTCTATATCCCACCCACCAGTACCCCGAAGGGGCATACCCACAGGGTGCTGACGCAAACGCGAGCCGCTGGGTGGCTGGGCAAAGGAGATAGCAAGTATGTCAGTCAAATCGATTCCTGATGGCTACCATACGATCACGCCCTATCTGCTGGTCGATGGAGTTGCCAAGCTAATGAGTTTCCTATCCAAAGCCTTTGACGCTTCGGAACTTGAACGGCGGCTTCGACCGGATGGCTCAATCATGCACGCCGAAGTTCGAATCGGCGACTCGATCGTAATGATGGGGGAACCGTTGGGCGAGTTCGGACCAATGCCGGCTTCCCTTTATCTGTATGTGAGCGACTGCGATAGCGTGTACCAGAGAGCACTACAAGCGGGTGGCATTTCGGTCATGGAGCCGACAACGAGGCCTGCGGAAGGGGATCGCTATGGCGGTGTGAAAGACCCAAGTGGAAACATCTGGTGGATTGCTACGCATCTAGAAGACGTTTCATCCGAACAGCAAACCAACGCATAGAATCCCTCACGGGTAAAGTCCCAGGTTGAAGTTGCAATCAGCAAGATACGCTACTCCCTGAACTATCTAAGTAGCCTGCTCAGACCTCACTTAATTCAAAATAGGAGAATCTATGAACAAGTCTGGTAATTCACTTATTGGCCTTTGCATTATGTTTTTTGGTATAGCAGTTGCGCTCTCGTGGGTAATTTGGGGCGACGTCTCTTGGGCAGCGAAGATTGGTCTTTTTGCCTGTGGCTTTGCATCTGGTGCCCTGGCCGGTCAGTGGATTGTGAAACGAATGGCCTGAGTTTTTGGAGGGCCAGTTCTACCTTCTGTGCGTGTTTTGTTGACTGGACTTTACACCTGCACTTGTGTTAGCAACCCAGAGAACCTCTCACAGAGTTACTATGTGAGTGCAGCGTGGTTAGTGCCTTTTGCTTTCAAATAATCAGTGAGTGTCTCCAAGCATTTCATCTCGGCATAGGTTTTCGACCACGCCGACACTTGACCACAGGTCTCACCTACAATGATTTGTGATGATGAGTCCCTTGGTTATTTATTGCCCTAGTCACAAACATTCCGTCAGAGTGATGATTTTAGACAAGCTGCTGGCGTTGCATTTGGAGAGAAGCAAGGCATAACACGTCAGGGCGAGGGGCGTGCACGACGAGCTCCTTTGAGCTTCTCTTTCTTTTGCAAGACGGCAGCCGTATAATCCGTATAAAGGTACTTTTGCGGAACCATTCTGTATAAACCCTAGTTAGCCCGCTCTCGTATATGCAAACTTAGGAGGAAACAATGTCTAACAAACTTCGTGTTGGGATTGTTGGGACAAGCGGATGGGCAGAGTTTATGTACCTGCCTGCTTTACAAAGCCACCCTCAAGCTGAGATTACAGCCATCTGTGGGCGAAATCGAAGTTCCGTTGAGCATTTAGCAGCCAAATATAATATCTCCAATGTTTTTACTGATTACAAGGAGATGATCAATCAAGGTGGTTTTGATGCCATCCTCATCGGCACGCCGGACGATCTTCACTATGAGATGACCCTGCAAGGTCTCGACGCTGGTTTACATGTGCTCTGTGACAAGCCTTTGGCCGTGACAGCTAAACAGGCGTGGGAGATGTATCAAGCAGCCGAGAACGCTAAGGTTATACATATGGTCTTGTTCACTTACCGATGGATGCCCTTTTTTCGATATGTCAAGGATCTAATTGATCAGGGCTATGTCGGTCGCTGTTACCACGCTGAGTTTCGCTACCTGATGGGCTATGCACGCCAGAAGGAATATCAATGGCGCTTTGACCAGAAACGAGCCAATGGGGCTTTGGGGGATTTGGGTGTCCACATGATTGACATGGCGCGTTGGTTAGTTGGCAATATTTCACAAGTTTGTGCACAGCTCGGGGTTTTCGTTGAGCGGCCGGGAGCGGATGGCGGGCCCATTGTTCCCGCAAATGACTCAGCCCTTCTGTTGACAGAGTTCGCGAACGGTACGCATGGCGCCATCCAGGCCAGTGTTGTGGCACACCTTGCTGATCGTGAAATGCAGCAGCAAGTCAAATTGTACGGTGAGGCGGGTACGCTCGAAATCGATGTCCCGTATGGAGGACCGCAGGCAGGAGCGGTGATACGTGCGGCCCGCAACGACGATCAACAGTTCCAAACGCTAGGAGTTCCAGCAAACTATTGGGGAGATGTGAGTCAGTCTAATCCATGGGAAGTTTTTAACCATCAGTCGGCGGGCTGTCGAGCATTTATTGATGGTATCTTGGAAAATCATCTGGTCACTCCTACTTTCTATGATGGGTATAAAGCTCAGCAGGTGATGGAAGCTGCCATGGATTCCCATAGGTCAGCGAAATGTGTATCTATAGAAGATTCCGCTTAACAGGCAGGCTAACAAAGCCCCGCCTCGCGGGATCTTCGACGTGCACCGGGGAAATCATCCGGCACTCCGCACCCCGGCAAATTACGCCGGGGCATATCCCACTCGGGAAGGACACCCTCGGGGGCAATGAGGCGAGCCGTTGGGCGCTTAGAACTATGGAGTTTTATGAAGGAGAATCTTATCTTCCCACATGGATTTCGTGGCTGCTTTATTAGTTTCGTGATTATATTGGCAGCAATCTCTGCCATGGCAATCTCTACAACTTACCAATATCCGAAACATCCCTTCTGTAGCGGAATGCTGGGAGCTGGCTTTCCAGCCCTTTTTATTTGTGATGATTGGGGAGGCGGCTCACCGAGCAATAGCTGGGGAAAAATCACTTTTATCGATGTTCCTAACGGAGGGATTAGGCCAGTTGGATTTCTTATCGATTTCTTGTTTTATGCTCTATTGATGTGGGCCGTTTTATTGTTGGTGGGGCGAATCTTCCAAAGACGTATAAGTCAGAAGGATTTATGGTGGGCTGCGTTAGTTAGCTTCACTTTCATTGCGGGATTCCTGTGCGCATCTTTGATGTTTTTATCGAGTAGTTTGTATTTGGGAGATGATTATTACCGCACTTCACCGACTCCCATACTTCCATCATCGACTCCGCCTGGAACAATGCCGGTAGTAGAGACACCAGTCTCCACGCCAGCACCTTAGAAAGGTGAGAAGTCTTTTGAAAAGATTATGATTGTGGATAAATGCGCCTAACATAGCGTGCACGGACGGCCGGGACTCGGCGAGTTTTTCGGGCTTGTTCGGAGCTTTGACATGCCGCTTCGCGGCAGTCCGTTTCCAGGCCTGCTTCTCCCCAGCCGTTAGTCCGCATGAGCGCCACCGCAGAGAAAAGTTGACCAATTGCTTGAACTCGCGGCTCGTGAGCTTTTGAAATACTTCAGGCAATTATAAGATGGACACACAGATACCCAGCGATAAAAAGGAGTCAATTCATGGCAAAGAAAGCATCGAAAGTTAGTGGTAAACCTATTCCAAAAATTGAGATAAATTTGGAATTATCACCAGAACAAGGTGAAGAATTACTCAAAACATTGCAGGTTCGTTTTGAGAAAAACATGAACCGTCACAAAGGTCTTGCATGGCCCAAAATACAAGCAAAACTGGAAGCTCTTCCTGAAAAACTGTCGTCGCTTAATGCAATGGAAAGCACTGGCGGTGAACCGGATGTTGTTGGTTATGATAAAAAGACGGGCGAATACATTTTTTATGATTGTTCAGCGGAAAGCCCTGAAGGCCGCAGAAGTATCTGTTACGACAGAGAAGGGCAGAAAGAAAGAGAAAAGAAAGGTGTTCACCCAGCTGGTAACGCTGTTGATCTCGCAGCCGCTATGGGTATCGAGCTTTTGAATGAAGACCAATATCGAGAGTTGCAGAAGCTTGGAGAATTTGATACGAAAACGGAGAGCTGGATACAAGCACCTGCTGATATTCGAAAACTCGGCGGCGCCCTCTTTTGCGATCGTCGCTACGGCCATGTCTTTGTGTTTCATAACAGTGCGCCCTCCTTCTATGCCGCCAGGGGGTTCCGAGGCTCGCTAAGGGTCTGAATTTTAGACAGGCAGGTGCGGGCTAACAATGCGCGTTTTTTAGCTTTTTCTGAACGTTAGCACGCCGTTTCGCCGCAGTCCCGTTTCCGAGCCTGTTTCTCCCCAGCCGCGCCCTGCAGGGGCATATCCCACTCGGGAAGAACACCCACTGCTTCGCAGCCTTTCAGGGCGGGGACAACGAAGCAAGCCGTTGGGCGGCAGACCCAGGTTCATGAGTGATATTATTTGAACAGGAAGCCGATGGATGAAAATCTGAAAGTAGAAGTCCTACACGCCGATCAACTCACGTCACAACAGCGGGCAGAAATCCACGCGCTTTGTAATCGTGCTTATCAGGCAGACCTGGAACCCTTATTCCGGACGTTTACCGATACAACCCATGTTCTCGGCTGGTGGGGCTCAGCCATCGTCAGTCATGCGATGTGGGTGACCCGCTGGCTTCAGCCCGGCAATCAGCCTCCATTACGCACTGCCTATGTTGAGATGGTCGCCACTGAGCCTGAGTTCCAAGGGCGTGGTTTTGCAACAGCGGTGATGCGTCGGCTCGCCGGTGCCATTCATGATTTTCAGTTGGGAGGCTTGTCTCCCGCAGAACCCATGTTGTACGAGAAATTGGGTTGGGTCTTTTGGCAAGGTCCGCTCTTCATCCGGACAAAAGACGGCTTGCTTTCCACACCTGAAGATAGCGTAATGATTTTACGGTTGCCAAGGACAGCACCTCTTGATCTAACCTTACCTTTGTCGGCCGAGTGGCGTGAAGGTGAATTGTGGTAATGTTTCTCTAGCAAGAGTTGAAGTGCCGCCCAACACAGCCCCGCCTCGCGGGATCTTCGACGTGCACCGGGGAATCACCCGGCACTCCGCACCCCGGCAAATGGTGCCGGGGCGGAACCAGCCGAATGGTTGGGACTTGCTACTCTTTTGAGCTTGGGCACGCCGCTTCGCGGCCGTCCCGTTTCGAAGCCTTTTTCTTCCCGGTCGTGCCCCTGCAGGGGCAGATCCCACTCGGGAAGAACACCCTCGGGGACAATGACGCGAGCCGTTGGGCAGATTTGAAATATAACGCAGTATGCGATGTGGATTGGTTTTAAAGATAAGGAGGAACCATGGACCAATTTCGAGCGTTTCGTTTTGCCATATTGACAGGTGGAGCTGCTTCACGAAAGGAATGGACTGACAAAGCGAGGCAGGCGGAAACCCTTGGATATTCGACATTGCTGATAGATGATCATTTGTATGATCCATTTGCACCGCTCACGGCTCTCGTCAGTGCTGCAGACGCGACGACATCGTTGCGCGTTGGCAGCCTGGTCTTTGGAAATGATTTTCGTCATCCTGTCATCCTTGCCAAGGAAGCAGCTACACTCGATCTACTGAGCGATGGGCGACTTGAGTTAGGGTTGGGTACCGGCTATTGGCATGCAGATTATGAACAATCGGGCATACCGTTACAATCGCCTGGTACGCGTGTCAGTCGTTTTGAAGAAGCCGTACAGATTGTCAAGGGAGTGTTTGCAGATGCTGCTTTCACATATGAGGGGAACTATTACACAATCCACAATCTGAATGGATTACCCAAACCTGTTCAAAAGCCTTATCCTCCGCTCTTACTGGGTGGCGGCAGTAAACGTATGTTGTCCATTGCGGCACGAGAAGCGAACATTGTAGGAGTCAACGTCAGAACCACCGCAGAAGGCGGTCTCGATTTCTCGAGTATTACGCCAGAAGCCACGGATCAGAAAATTGCCTGGGTGCGAGCAGTTGCTGGTGAAAGGTTTCAAGACCTTGAGCTGAATATGCTGGTTTTCGTTATTGTCACTGACCAGCGTCGTCAAGCTGCAGAGCAAACGCTGCGTGAGTTTGAAATGTCAACAGATGAGGCCAGCATAGATGGGATGCTAGCCTCCCCAGCTTTTCTCTTCGGAACGGTTGAGCAAATTATTGAGGACTTGCAGTTCCGCCGTCAACGGTTCGGCCTTTCCTATATCGCAGTCGGTGATTATATTCAAGCTGATGTTATGGAGAGATTTGCTCCAGTTGTAGCCAGGCTTGCTGGTACATAAGTGATCGCCTCAAAAGTATGCTTCGCGCCCAATGCAATCTGCCCAACACACCTCGCAGGATCTTCGACGTGCACCCCGGCAACTTACGCCGGGGCATATCCCACTCGGAAAGAACACCCTCGGGACAATGATGCCTGCCGTTGGGCGATCCTTTGCAAAACAACCAACGCAGGAGTAAAGTTACCTCATGTCTCACCCTTCCGTCTTTAGCTATACATTTACCATACCCCAAAACGTGATTGACGAGAATGGTCATGTCAACAACGTTGCTTATGTTCAATGGATGCAGGATGCCGCAGCGATTTATCACCCGGAGGCAGTTGGATACAAACTAGCCGAGAACACGACATGGTACGCACGTGAACATCGTATCGAGTATTTGCTGCCTGCATTTCTAGGGGAGGAGCTCGAGGTCCGCACCTGGATCAGTGAAATCAGACGCGTGCGTGTGCACCGCAAATATGAGTTCATTCGTAAATCGGATGGGAAAGTCATCGTCAGAGGCGAAACAGATTGGGTGTATGTAGAGGCAAAAACTGGTAGACCCATTTCAATTCCTGAGGAACTACAGATTTTATTCCCGGTCCTGGCAGACCAAACCGACTCTGCTGCCTCTGCCTGATGAAATAGACACGGAGAGAAAACAGAGCAAAATATCACTGTTTCTTTTAGGTGATGAGTCTTGCAGAATAAAACCGCCCAACACAGCGTCCCAGACGGACAGCGGGATCATAATGCAGCCCGGCAACCCCGTCACAGATCCGCCGGCGGACGGCCGGGACGCGTGGCAGTGGGTGATCTAGATCAGACTATCCTTGCATAGACCAGAGACTATACAGATTGGGAGAAAATTCATGAAAGCAATGGTATACACAGAATACGGACCGCCAGATGTCCTGCAGCTCAAGGAGATAGAAAAGCCAACACCGAAAGACAAAGAGATTCTGGTGAAAGTGTATGCGTCCACCGTAACAGCAGGTGTTTTGTGGGCTCGAAGCGGGAAACATCCAGATTCAAAACTATTTACACTGGCCGTACGCATGATGTTTGGTATCAGAAAACCCAAGAAAACCATTCTCGGCTATGAGTTCTCGGGAGAAGTTGAATCGGTAGGCAAAGATGTAAGGCGATTTCGTAAAGGCGATAAGGTTTTTGGAACGACAACGGGATTGACGAATGGTGCGTATGCTGAGTATCTCTGCACACCTGAGGAATGGAAACAGGGTGTGATCGCCGAAAATCCTGCGAATTTGAGTTATGAAGAAGCGGCTGCCGTTCCGATTGGAGGGATGACGGCATTACACATTCTTAGAAACGGAAAGATACAGAAAGGCCAGAACGTTCTCATCTACGGGGCATCCGGCAGTGTAGGAACCTATGCAGTTCAACTTGTCAGCCACTTCGGCGGCGAGGTCACCGGGGTGTGCAGCACAACAAATCTGGAATTGGTCAGGTCTTTAGGGGCAGATCGGGTCATTGATTACACAAAAGAGAACTTTGCCGAGAACGGCGAAGTCTATGATGTTGTTTTCGATGCAGTTGGAAAAATTTCACACTCACAGAGCAAAGGATCGTTGAAGGAAAAGGGGATTTACCTGAGCGTAGCTTCCCCAACAAGTGAGAAGACAGAGTATCTAACGTATCTCCGAGAATTAATTGAGGCTGGCAAGGTAAAGCCGGTGATTGACAGGCGTTATTCACTGGAGCAGGTTGCTGAA
>DATHTL010000013.1:0-66814 GCA_035463255.1 Anaerolineales bacterium
CGGCTACGACATCCGCACTGTCCAGGAACTGCTCGGGCATAAAGATGTGAAAACCACTATGATCTATACTCATGTGTTACAACGCGGTGGGTTAGCCGTCAAAAGCCCGCTGGACGACTGAGGTTGGGCGCCCAGGTCCAGTGATAAAATAAAAACTCCCGGAAAATTCCGGGAGTTTTATATCTACGGTGTTGCCGTTGCCTCTGGCGTTGCCGTGCCTTCGCCTTCACCGGCGACCAGCTGCCCTGCATAAATGATCGTCTGCGGCGGCTCCACGTCGGGCGAGTGTCCTTGCGCCGTGAGCCCGTGATTAACCAGGAACTCGTGCAGCAGGGAGCTTTCCCATTCGCCGTTCCCAAAGATGTCGGTGCCGGGAGATGTGGATTCCGCCACGCGGCGCGAGCCCAGGGAGATGGACTCGAACGACGTCAGGTCCAGGCCGCCGCTGCGGTCGGTCAGGTCCGCGTTGTGACAGGAAATGCAGCCGAGCGAGCCGGGGAACCAGATGCTGTTTTCCACGAACAACGGCTGGACATCGCCGAAGGTCGCCTCGCAGTCCTGGCCGTTCACATCGGTGAACGGGAAGGGGTCGCTCTCGGTGTGACCGGCCGCCACCCAGGCCCCGATCAGCTCAGTGGCCGCGACCTCACACTGGTTGAACTCCCCTTCGCTCATTCCGGTCTGTTGTTCCACTTCGCCGTAGGGGATGAGCGTGGGCACGGGCGTGCGCACCACCAGGGGCGCGCCCTGTATACAATTTAGCGTAAAGCCACAGGCAGAAAGATATACAAAGCCAAGCCACGAAACAAGGAAGATCAGGAACACTACCAGTGTCCCGTAGATCATGCCACGAGTATCGTCATTCATCGTAGTGTGCTCCTCCCCTAATCTGCTATCGTCAGCGTGCGAACAAAGTTGACCAGGTCCCAGCGATCGTGGACGGTGAGATTCTCGTTGAGCGGAGGCATCTTTCCATCCACGCCGTTGGTGATCGTCAGGAAGATCGAGCCATCGCTCTTGGCCTGCACCACCGGCGAGGTCAGGTTGGCCGGCCGCGCATTGATCAGGAAGGGAGCAATCGGGCCATTCCCCTCGGCGGTGGCTCCATGGCACATCCGGCAATGGATCTCATACAGGTTCGAGCCGCGGGTGATGGAGGCTTCATCCGCCTCGATGGGGTTCTCAGGCGGAAGCATGCCCGGGATGGCCACCGGTCCCTCGATCGGGATCGAGCGCGCTGGCACGGGCCGCGGGTCCTCCATCGATTCGTAGGAGGGCTGGATCTCCATAAAGGAAATCCATTCGATCTTGATGATGTCGTAGGTGAAAAGCAGGATCACTGCGAAGAGAACTCCCAACACAGTGAATACCCAGAACAGCTGTCGAAATAGTCTCATAGTTGCCGCGCCTCAACGGGTTGGATGGATTCGGCCCCCATCTCGCTCAGGGCTTCGGTGAACTTCTGCTGATCGTCCTGCGGGACTCTAAAAAAGACTCCGATCTTGCCATCACTGACCTCGGGAACATACTCCATCCGGCGGTAATTGGGGAAGTAGCTTTCCAGGAACACACCCAGGAACGTGGAAAGCAGCGCGAAAAGCATGGTCATTTCAAAGAGCAGGATCAACCCCGGAGGGATTGGAGTGAGAGCCTGCCCGCCCACCCGTACCGAATAGAGATTCGGGGTGCCCCAGTTCAGGAACAGCCCGATTAAAAATCCGCCAATGGCTCCCCCCAGAGCCAGCCGCGAGACGTTCGTCCAGGGGTGCGGGCGGCCCAGCATCCTCGGATTGATCGGCACGCCGGAGATAACATCGATGCGGTCGTTCGTGACGCCCATCTCGTGCAGCTTTTCGATCGCGTTCGCCGCCGGGTCGATATCCTCAAAAAGTGCCAGCACAGTTGTGTCTGCCATACTCCCCTCCCTTTACTCGAACTCGCTGATGGTCGGCACGTGGGCCTTGCCGACCTTGCGCAGCGTGTGCACCATCTGCCCCTCCTGCACTTCCCAGACCGGGATGAGCGGGATGAGGCGCGAGGCGATCATATAAAACAACAGGAACATCGAGAAGGTCCCAATGGTCAGGAAGATCTCGATGCGCGGCTCGTACAGCCTCCAGGTGAATGGCATGCGGTTGATGGTCAGCATGACCGGGACGATGATGTAGCGCTCCCAGTACATGCCCACGTTGATCAACAGACCAATGAGCGCCAGCAGCCAGGGCGTCGTGCGTATCCTTCTATTCCACAGGGTCAGGAACGGAAGCACGATGTTGAATCCGATCATCTGGAAGAACATCCAGGCCATGGGACCGGCTTCCAGCCAGTGCAGCAGGTTATCGGTGGCTGCATCGCCGCCGTACCATTGCACGATGTAGTCGTTGAAGAAGAAGTAGGCATAGGCAAACGAGACGATCATCATCAACTTGCCGAGGGCGTCGAAGTGCTCCTTGCGGATGAAGTAGTCCATGTGCTTCATCGTGTAGCGCATGATGAACAATACGATCGCCACCGCGCCCATGCCGGAGTGCAGCGCCCCGAGCACGAAATACGGCCCGAAGACCGTGGACGACCAGCCCGGGCGCATGGCCATGGCAAAGTCCCACGACACGATGGTGTGCACCGAGAACATGACCGGGATAATGGCGAAAGCAAAAATGTTCATGGCGGTCGTGAGGTGACGCCATTCGCCTTCGGTGCCGCGGAAGCCGAGCGCCAGGATGCGATAGAAGACTTTGCGCCAGCCAGTGGAGCGGTCGCGCGCCATCGCCAGGTCGGGGATGAGCGGGAGGAACAGATACATCGTACTACCGAGAACGTACGTGGTGATGGCCAGCAGGTCCCACATCAGCGGCGAGTGGAAGTTGGGCCACAATTGCCGCTCGTTCGGGATCGGGAACATCCAGTAGGCCAGCCAGACGCGACCGAGGTGCATGAAGATGCTCGCGCCTGCCTGGATCAGGCCGAAGGTGGTCATCAGCTCTGCCGCACGCATGAACGGACGGCGGAACTCCGCCTTGAACACGCGCAAGATCGCGGAGATGAACGTCCCCGCGTGGCTGATACCGATCCAGAACACGGTGTTAACCAGGAACACGCCCCAGAAGGAGGGGCGCATCACGCCGGCCACGTGCAGACCTTCGGCGATCATGTACCCCCAGGCATAGAAGAAGCAGGTCGCTACGAGGAACACAAGAATGCCGAGCACCACCCAGAACTTCCAGGAGGTGGCGTGCATGGATTCCATCACCATGTCATTCATCACTCCCCGCGGCAGCGGATCGTACATCAACTGTTCACGCGGGTCGTGTTCTTCCTCGTGCTCCTCTTTGACTTGCGCTCCGCCCGTACCAGACAAATAATCGGAAGAGACAGCCATCTTATTCTGCCCTTTCTCCCTGGAGGTAAGTGATGCGCGGCTGGGTATTGAGCTCGCCGAGATGCTTGTAACCCGTCTCGCGCTTCGAGAGCTGGCTGACCAGGCTCTCGTGATCCTGCAACAGGCCGAACTTGATCGCGTCGGTGGGACAGGCCTGTGCGCAAGCAGTGGTGAACTCACCGTCTTCCACTTCGCGCCCCTCGGCCCTGGCCCGATCTTCCGCCGCATGGATACGCTGGATGCAGAAGGTACATTTTTCCATAATGCCGCGTCGGCGAACTGTGACGCTGGGGTTGAACTGGTTATGGAGAGGATAGACAAGTTCTCCATCTTCGGTTTCATTCGCATGGAATGGCACCAGGGCATAATCACGCCAGTTGAACTGACGGACCTGGTAAGGACAGTTGTTCGCGCAGTAGCGCGTGCCGATACAGCGGTTGTATACCTGCAGGTTGAGCTCTTCAGACTGGCTGTGCACCGAGGCAAACACCGGGCAGACCGGTTCACAGGGGGCCGCTCCGCAGTGCTGGCACAGCATAGGCTGGAAGGACGTGGCACGCACTTCAGGATACTCGCCTTCCCAGAAACGTTCGATGCGGATCCAGTGCAGCGTGCGGCCATAGGCAGCGTCTTCCTCGCCTACGAAAGGAATATTGTTCTCCATGGAGCAGGCTGCCACGCAGGCCTGGCAGCCTGTGCACACATCCTGGTCAATGACCATACCCCAAATGCCCTCTGCTTCCCCGGCAAGGGCCCCTTTTGCGCCTACCTTATTTAGATCTATCTGTAAACTCATCATGGCTCCTCTAGCGGATGTTCCCGCCTTCTTCTTCCTCGAGTCCTTCACCGTAAACGCCGATGCGACTTTCCAGGCGGGCGAGCTCTTTCCGCCGGCCGGTCTTTTCCAATCTGACCCTCATTCCCGCAAAGGCAATATCACCGGCTTCATTGAAATGCAAACCGACGACATTCAACGGATTCGCCCCGCGGTTGGCCGCATATCTTCCATACGCGCCGTGGCCCTGCCCGAACGGCATGGCGATCACATCCGGGCGAATGGCCGGATACAGATAAACAGGTGCTTCCACCTCCCCGGCCTCGCTCACGATCTTCACGATATCGTCATTGGTGATCCCCAGCTCATGCGCGGTCTCGGGGTTGATCTCTACCCACGTGTCCCACATCACGGTCGTAGTCGGGTCGGCAAGCTCCTGCAGCCAGGGCTTGTTTGCCCCGTGCTCGCCCAAAGTGGGAGAGACAAACGGCAGGAAGAAGAATTCGCCCTCGCCTGCAAATTCTGCCACTCCCACTTGTAGATCGCCGCCAACAACACCTGCGGCCGGAGCGGAGAGCTCGGTATTCCTCCACCAGCCACCATTCTGCTGGAAGTAAGCGCTGAACGAATTGATCTCGGGCGCCGCAAAGGAGCCATCTGCCTGACCGATAAGATTGGTTAGTTTGCTTTGAATGTATGCAACTTCATCGGTGAAGGGTAAAGCCTCAGGTGCCGCGGCGATCAACACGTCTGCCGTTGCGCGCGTGTTATACAGCGGCGTCACAACCGGCTGCGCGCCGGAGAGCACCGAGCTCATCGTTCCGGTGGCCACACGCTGATACCCCCATGCCTCCAGCCAGTGATGGTCGGGGAAGACATAATCGGCGGCCACGGCGGTTTCATCCGGGTAAGTAGCAAACGAGATGACCGTTCCCACATTCGCCAGTGCTTCATCAAACCCGAGCGCCTTGGGCAATTCAAAGACGGGGTTCACACCATGGATGAACAACGTGTTGACCCCGCCGCCGTTCAGGGTTTCGATAAAATCGGCGATCTCCTGTGCGCTCGCCGGACGCTGATATGTATCCTGATTCGGGGAAAGGGCAGAGAAGAAAACACCACCCGGCTTGCCAAAATTATCTGCCAGTGCGTTGAAAGACAACACAGCCTGGGCGGTCTGCAGGCCATTGTTCAGGCTCAACGCCGCGCCGCCGGGAATGGCAATCGGGGCCAGCGAATCCACAACGTGTTGCACGACGTGTTCGAGGGTTTCCATCGAGATGCCTGCCTGCTCTACCACTGCCTCCAGATCCATGTTTTCGAACGAGGCAGGGATGGCACCGCCTCTGGCCTCCGCCACGAGCCGGCTGATGGCAAGCGCCACCATGCCCTCGGTCCCGGGATGGATCGGGATCCACTCATCCGCGTTAGCCGCCGTCTGTGACATGCGCGCCTCGAACTGGATCAAGTGTCCGCGTTTCTTTGGGTTACCGCGGCGCAATTTTGCATATTCACGGTTGTAGGCTACGGGAGAAAGCCAGGTCTCGAGAAAGTTCGCGCCGAAGGAGAGCACGAGGTCTGCACTGCCAATGTCGAAGTAGGGCAGCGCGGCCTGTCCCAGCAACTGCTCGGCAGCCTGGCTCAACGTGGCGCGCGCCTCGAACATGCTCCCGGCACCAAAACGGATCGGTGCCGGTGCGCCGATCGTGGCCGCAAGGTCAGACACCAAATCAAACACGTGATCAGACGCCGTTCCCATGAGGAAGGCAACACCGCCAGGGTTGGCCAGCGCATCGGCGACCACCTGGATCGCCTCATCCCAATTCATGTTCGGCTGCACAGCTTGAAAACGATCGCTGTAAAGTGCTTCGCCGCGCTCGTGGCTGATGGGCCCCAGTACACGATCTGGATTGTACAATCCCTGCAACGATACTTGCCCCCGCGGGCAGGTCTTGCCGCGGTTGACAGGGTGATTGGGGTTCCCTTCTACTTTATGCGCACGGCCCTGCAATGTACGAACGATAATTCCGCACCCCGCCGCGCACTCGCGGCATGTTGTGGCGTAATATGTGCTCTGTCCATTGTAGGTGTATTCAGGCATCCTCGAATACGGCTCGCGCTGCACGTAACGCGAAGCCGGGCCGCAGCCCGTGAGCACTGCAGTCGTTGCCGCCCCTACACTGGCAAGCTTGAGAAAATCACGCCGGGAGATTTTTCCACTCATAGTTGGTCTATTCCTTTTTGCTTTGCGCCCGGTTTAATAATGACATGTACCACAATCGGTGAGCTTGGTCAGCTTCTCGACATCGTCGCCGGCCCGCTCGCGGTGGCATTCCAGACACCAACCCATATTCATGATCTGTGGGTTTTCGGCAATGTCAACCTGCGACATATCCCCATGACAACGCTCGCAGTTCAAGCCTGCCGCGATGTGAGGGCGATGTCTAAAATGGACAAAGTCCGGCACATGGGCGACAGGCACCCAGGCGATCTCCTTATTGTTCAAAACGTAATCTTTTAAGACGGCTAACCTTGGGCTTGTATCTGTCTTGGCGATATTTTGGTGGCATCCCCAGCACTTTGTCAGAGTCGGAAGTCCGGCCACCGGTCCTCGCGACGCGCCCGGATGGCAATACAAGCATTGAACCCCCAGGTTGACATGGATTTGATGTGGGAAATCAATCGGTTGCTCCGGTGACTGCTGCGTATAAAATATCCCGAACCCAACAACACTGAACAACGATAACGCCGCGATGAGCACCCCTATCCGCCCCATTGGCCCTTTCAGCCATTCCCAAATATTCCTGATCATGCATGCTCCTGTGACAAGATTTGATCCTGATATTGCACCATACTAAACATATGAAATCGTCTCGGTATACATTCGGCGATTGCAATAGACTGTATTCCATCAATTGAAACGTACAACAGGAACGAATGAATCACCGACCGCTTGCCTCCTCCAGCGTTCATTTCAACAAACAGGTGAACTATGCGCGCGGTACCACGTAACACAAGACTCGCCCCGGTCACTGTTTATGACGGGACGAGTAACTACTCCAGGCTGTGTTAAGTCGTGGATTTCAACTCTTCTCCTCGTGTAGCTGCCATGGTGTTCTGGCGGCGACGCGGGCATTATACTTCAAAAGCACGTGCAAGTACATATAGAGGATAAAATTCATCGAAATGCAGCATGATATACTTAATTTGATCAGAACGTCCCGAAGGCTCGAGTGTATCAACCCTGTTTACTCTGAGGAATCCTTCGGGACGATGCATGGATATTGAGCCTATGAGAAAATATTTGCGCCCCATCATCACGGTCGGACTGGGTCTCGTCCTGGCATTGTTCAGCGCAGCGTTAACCTATTCTGTCCCGCCCTCTCCAACGTCAAACTTTGGCTCGGCGGCCTTTTTTCTCCAGGCCACAGCAACCCCGCAACAGGAAGACCTCTCCGTGATCGGTTCCACCGATGGGATCATCGCCATGGGGTTTATCATCGCGTTGATCATTATCATTCCCATCCTGCTGCGAAGAAAATCGTGGATGGAGCCGGGGTAGTTAAATCAAAAATCTTGCGAAGGGTTCAGAGGAGGTTCTGACCGTTGCTCCCAACCTTCGCAAGGTTTATTCGTTCAATCATTTCCAACTATTTGCTTTCGCAATCCGTTCCCCAAGCGGGGGGTGAGAATAGAACATGAAGACTACCCACTTTTCCGGATCCACTTCGCCCAGGTTCTGATTCGCCAGCCGCGTAAAGGCAGAGGCAAACGCTTCGTTCTTCCCCGTGACCTGCAATGCGTAATCGTCGGCCATCCTCTCCCTCCAGCGAGAGACCGCGTTATCGATGGGCATGGTGATGAGCCCGTATGCGGCGAAGATCAGTCCCAGCGCGGGAAAGGCGGCCACATCGGCCGGGCCTGTGAATCCAAAATACCCGATCGCCCAGTTCAACGCCAACGAGGCAAGGTAAAGGCTGAGCGTTGTCGAGAGCGTGCCAAACGCAATTAAGAATGGGATGTCTTTATGAACGTGATGCCCCAACTCATGCGCGAGCACGGTCTCGATCTCATCGGTGGAAAATTCATTGATAAGCGTATCGCCCAGCACAATGCGACGCGTATTGCCGATGCCCGTCAGCGCAGCATTGGCGGCTTTCGTGCGCTTCGACATGTCAAACTTGAAGACGCCTTTGACTTTTGTGTTGGCACGGCGCGCCAGGTCGAGCAGGCGCTCTGCCAGCTCCTTATGCTCATCGCCCAGCGGAACGTATTTATTGAACAGCGGCATGATCAGCACGGGTGCGAGGTTGGAAAGCAGAACGGTGAAGACCAGCATCCCGGCCGCGGCCCAGAGCCACCACAGATCGCCGGTGACGCGCAGAGCGAGATAAAGCAGCTCTAGCAAGATTAATCCTAAAGGCGCGCCAATAGCCATGCCTTTTAATTGATCTATGATCCAGTCCCTGAGCGTCTGGTTGGACTGCCCGAACCTATGGGGCAGCACAAATCCGCTGTAATAGCTGAGCGGCAGGTTGATCACAGTGTAGATGCCGCCGAAAATAGCCACGAACAGCGGGACAAGAAGCCAGGGGTTATCGGTAAATGAAGAGAGCCAGTCTCGCAACGCGGTTGCCCAACCAAGAAACAACCACAGCAGGGCATAGACCGCGCTAAAGATCGTATCCACCAGCCACAAACGGCGGCGGATGCGAGCGTATTCTTTCGCTTGTTTTTGTCGTTCGGGGTCAAGAGTAATGGTCATGGAAAAATTATAGCATGCTGCAAAATAGTCGTCATTGCCAGGAAGGCGTACTTCCTCGCAATGACAGAAACTCAACCCTTGACAAGCGACCGGTGGTCGCTATATAATGTCCAAAAGCGAACGGTAGTCGCTTTCAGGAGACATATGCCCAAAGGTATCCCCCTCACAGAAGAAGAACAGGCCCGGCGTCGAAAAGAAATTTTTAACGCTTCAGTTCATTTGTTTCTAGAAAAGGGATTCAATGAAACTTCGATGCGCGAGATCGCGGAAGCCGCAGGGATCGGGAAGTCCACACTGTATGATTACTTCCATACCAAGGATGATATTCTGCTCTCCTTCGTCGAGGATGAGCTACAGAAGCTGACCCAAAGAGTAGAAGAAATTACGGAGCGGGACATTGCCGCGCTAGAAAAACTGCGTCTAATGATGTTTGCTTACATGGATTATCTCGCGACCAACGAAGACTTTTTTATGAAGCTCAGCCTTGAAGTGCAACGGCTGGCGCAACAGAGTCTCGAGCGCATCCAACGCAGACGACACGCTCTGCAAGACAAGGTGCGCCACATGATCGAAGAAGGCATTCGAGAGGGTTCCTTTCGGCCCGTCGATTCATTGCTAGCCACGCGGGTGATCTTCAATGCTCTCACACCGGCAGTCTATAGCACGCGTCCGAGCGGCTCACGCCAGCAAATGATGGAAGATGCGTTTACATTATTGTTGAAAGGTATCCAGGCCTCGTTCTAGCGCGTAAGAACACTTGACTCTTTTTTTCTACAAAGAGCGACCAACGTTCGCTTTTCACAAGGAGCAAACCATGAAACTCTATATTCTCCCCCTCTCAGACTCTCAGGCTGATATTGAAACCGTCGGCGGCAAGGGCATGTCGTTGTCGAGACTGGCACAGATGGGATTACCCGTCCCAGCGGGATTTCACGTCACAACAGAGGCCTACCGTCAGTTCGTTGCAGCCAACGCATTGCAGGGACAAATCCTGAGCGCCCTCCAGAGTGCAGATATCTCGCAACCCGCCACGCTCGAAACAGCCTCTGCGACCATTAGCGTGCTTTTCACGGAATCACAAATCCCATCCGATGTGGAAGCTGCGATCCGGAATACATACGAGGCTCTCGAAGAGCGTAAGGCCGTTGCTGTCCGTTCCTCTGCCACCGCCGAAGATCTGCCAGATGCATCCTTTGCAGGGCAGCAGGAAACGTATCTGAACATTCGCGGCACCGATGCGGTGCTGGAGGGTGTGAAGAAATGCTGGGCATCGCTCTGGACGGCCAGGGCGATCGCCTATCGCATCAAGAATAAAATTGACCAGAACTCGGTCGCGCTGGCAGTGGTCGTACAGGAGCTGGTGTTTGCTGAGGCTGCGGGGATCATGTTCACGGCCAACCCGCTCAACGGCCAGCGCAACGAGCTGGTGATCAATGCAGCCTGGGGATTGGGAGAAGCTATTGTCGCCAGCGCGGTCACTCCGGATACTCTAATAGTAGATAAGCAAAAGGGTAAAGTCATCCAACGCGAGATTGCCGATAAACTGGTCATGACTGTGCGCACGGAACACGGCACCAGTGAAGTGCCCGTCCCCGATGCAAAAAAGAAGAAGGCTGTCCTGAGTGACGCGCAGGCAATGGAATTGGCACGACTGGGTGTGAGGATCGAAGAAATTTATGGCATGCCCATGGATATAGAGTGGACCTTTGCCGAAAACAAATTTGCCATCGTTCAAGCGCGTCCTATCACGGCCCTGCCACCCGAGTGGACTCGGCCTGATAAAGCCGCGGTGTATGGGCGTGGCAGCCTGGCAGAACATACGCCTAGCCCGGTCACACCGCTGTTTGCAACCCTAGGACTCGGCATTGCGAATGAGGCATCGGCTGAACTCCTGAAGCGCGTCGCGGGCCAGGGAGCAGAAATCATGCAAACTGACCAGGGAGCCTATGTAGTACTCAACGGGTACGTGTATGGCGGATATCGCATGGATGCCAGGGCAATGGGAGTAATACTAAAGGTTTCACTTTCACAGCTGGCTCCTATGTTCCGCGGCAGTGTGGCGCGCTGGCAGGCGGCTCGAAAAGAGCTGGCTGCCGTAGTCGAGGCATGGCAGCAAAGGCCAATCGAGTCGCTCTCACCCTCGGAATTACTGGAAGGTGTGCGTACGGTCTTTGGCGCCGCCTGCCGCTATTTCACCAGCATTCAGACGACCCTGCCAGCCGCCTCCATGAGTGAGATTTTCTTTACACGTCTCTACAGCAAGTTGATCAAGCGCAAAGAAGATCCGGAGGCTACGGTTTTTCTCCTTGGTTCCGAGACGGTTGCGATCCAGGCAGAAAAATCTCTCTTCGATATAGCTACATGGATGAAAAGCAATCCTGCTCTTGCGGATTATGCGCTTCATACTCAGACCAATCAGTTGCTGGCCGATCTCAGCCAGGGGACGCCGCCCTCATCTATTCCCGCAGACCTGTGGGCGGAATGGCGATCCGTGTTCCAACGGCATTTGGATACGTTTGGTCACACGGCCTATGAATTTGACTTTGCCAACCCGACACCGGCGGAAACGCCCGGACCTCTACTCGACGCCATCAAAGTGTTCCTTGAGGGCAAGGCGCAAAATCCTTATGAACGTCAGCGTGAATCCATCGAAAAACGCGAGCGGGCGACACAATCCATCTTGAAGCGGGTCGGATGGCCGCGCAGAGGCTGGTTCGAGAAATTGCTGCGCTGGGCCCAGGAGACCGGCCCGATGCGCGAGAACAGCATCTTCGACATGGGCATGGGACATCCGCTCATCCGGCGCATGTTCGCTGAACTTGGGCATCGCTTCGTTGCCGGTGGAGCGATCGGATCCGCTGACGACATTTACTGGCTCGAGAAATCGGAGGTCGACGAACTCGTCGCGGCTCTTGAAGCTGGAGAACCATTGCCCAACTTTGCCGGGCGGGTGCCCGCGCGCAAAGCGGAGTGGCAATCCTTCCTCAAAATCACTCCCCCTGTGATGCTGCCAGAAAAGACACGCTGGAACAAATTCGTGCATGGTGACGAGGCAGAAAAGAAGGACGGAAAGTTAATCTTGAAGGGTGTTGGGACAAGCAGCGGAACCATTACCGCGCCGGCCCGGGTGCTGATCGGACCCGAGGATTTCGCGACCATGAAGCCCGGCGAAGTGCTCGTGGCCGTCACCACCACCCCGGCCTGGACCCCGCTGTTTGCCATGGCTTCGGCCGTGGTCACCGATATCGGTGGACCGCTCAGCCACAGCAGCATCGTCGCTCGCGAGTACGGGATTCCGGCTGTCATGGCAGCCCGTAATGCCACCCGTCATATTCAGAACGGACAGCTTGTGACCGTCGATGGAACGGCGGGAACGGTCGTTCTGGAATCATAAGAAATCAGGGTGGGTAACAGCACACCTGTTACTCACCCTGATCGATATTTGAGAATGAATACACGCAAACCAACATTGATCCTCAGCTTTACCCTGCTCGTGGTCATGCTCGGCTATGGCATGGTCTTACCTATCATGCCTTTCTATATCGAGAAACTTGGCGCAGGCGGACGCGAGCTCGGCTGGCTTATGTCCACCTATTCACTAATGCAGTTGATCTGCGCGCCGTTATGGGGTGTACTTTCCGACCGCATCGGGCGCAAGCCTGTGTTGACGATCGGTGTGCTGGGCTATGCCATCACCCTGCTCATGTTCGGCCTTGCCACGAGCTTTTGGACGTTGTTCCTGGCTCGGGCGCTCTCGGGCATTCTCTCTTCCGCGACCATGCCAACTGCGATGGCCTACATTGGCGATCACGCCCCTGAAAAAGAACGCAGTGGAGGCATGGGGCAGCTCGGCGCGGCGATGGGCATAGGCATTGTCATCGGACCTTTACTCGGAGGATTTCTCTCGACGGATTCGCTCTCACTGCCTTTTTTCATCGGCGCAGGATTGGCATTCGTTGCCTTTGTTCTGGTCATCAGCATCCTGCCCGAATCACACGCCGCTCGAACGGGCAGCGATAAGAACGTCCGCCTGACTCGTGAATCCCTCCATCAAACGTTCCTCAGCCCCGTCGGGATTCTGCTTCTGCTGATCCTGGTCATGAGCTTTGGTCTGACCAGCTTCCAGGGAATCACCGGTCTGTATGTGGTAGATAAATTTCACTTCGACACCAGACAGGTCGGAGCCATCTGGATGGTCATGGGTGGCATGCTAATCATTGTGCAGGGGACGCTGACAGGTCCGCTCACGAAAAAGTTTGGCGAGCCTTTGCTTATCCGCGCCGGGCTGGTGGGAGGATCTTTGGGTTTTATCGCCATGTCGCTGGCAATCAACTACATGACCACGCTGCTGGCACTGGGCTTTTTTACTCTCGCACTGGCATTAATCGGTCCGGCATTAAACGCCCACATCTCACGCTTCGCCGGGAAACGTCAGGGCACGGTGATGGGACTGAACAGCGCAGCCACCAGCCTGGGACGCGTGGTCGGTCCGCTATGGGCTGGTTACCTGTACGAAGTAAACATTGAGTTTCCGTATCTTAGCGGAGCGGTGGCACTCGTGCTGGGGTTGCTGATCAGTTTCTTTGGATTGCAGCAAGCAGACAACAAGACTGGCGAGAGTCTATCCCCTCTCCATTTCTCCAGCAAGTAAGGCAAGGATTTCTTCTGATTTCATCACCTTGCCATGGGATCTAAACGAGTCGAGGACCGATTTCTGAACGACATCGGCGGGAATTGTGGTATTGCCAGAGGTCAGGTCACGCGTGGCGCAGGCGTCTTCGGCAATGATCACCTGAAAGCCAAGATCGTGTGCCGCGCGAGCGGTGAGATTGATATCCAGGTGCGTCATCATGCCGGTGATCACCACGCGTTCGATCCCCCAGCTTTTTAGCAGATCAAACAGCTCTGTATTCTGAAAAGCATTCGGCTCATGCTTATACACGATAGGCTCGCCTTCGAAATGCGCTGCTGAGTCATGAATATCCGTGCCGCGATCGCCTGAGATGAAATACGTGGCATCCGGGTTCTTGGAAATATGCTGAACATGGACATGCTGACCGCTATGCTCGCGAAAACATTGCAGGAGCATATACGCCTTCTTTGCAGCTTCCAGCGCATGAACCACTGGCATTTTTCCGCCGGGGAAATGATCCTTTTGAATGTCGATGACGAGCAAAGCCGTTTTCATGGCGTTGAGTATATCAAAAAGGAGTCAACGTCTTTGCGAAGTATGCCCCGCACTAACGTGCGGGGCCAGACGTTGGCCTCAAAAAGGCAACGACTGGCCCCACAGGGGTGCTATGCAAAGTCGTTGACTCCACATCCGCTGTAAACGGCTCAAATCACATCACTCGGAACTCGCTCAGATTTTCGGATCGACTTTGCTACAAACTCACTGGCCACCGAGGCCGCGATCGCAACGCTCTGGTCGCCGCCGATGATCATGGCGTTGATCCCAACCACTTCCCCTCTGGCATTGACCAATGGGCCGCCGGAGTTACCGGGCGCGAGCGGCGCATCCGAGCGGATGACGGGCAACCTATCGCCGCGCCGGTTCTCGGCAGAGACCAGCGCGCTGACGATCCCACGCGTCACGGTGTTGCGCTGTCCCCACGGGTGCCCGAAGGCAAAGACCATTTCTCCGACGCGCGGCGATACGGGAGCAGCCTTGAGCGCAGTCAAGCCGGTCGCGTCAATGGAAAGCAAGGCAAGATCAATATTCGGGTCACGCGCAATGAGTCGTGACTCATGTTCACCATCATTCTGCAAAACAACGATAGGTGTCTGCCGTCCTACCACGTGGCTGTTGGTCAGGATCAACCCGTTCGCGTCCCAAATGATCCCTGCGCCCGCGCCATAGCGACGACCGCGCACGACCACCAGCGACGGCAGAACCTGCTCCACAAGATCGCTGATCATTTGTGTAAACGTACCGTTGAAGTTCATGTTATCTCTCGCCGACTTCGACATTTAATATTTGAGGCTGGCCGCCACGCAGGATCTCGATAGGCGTGGACTTGCCCACCACATCACCATCGAGACGTGTAAACAGCTCATCGTGATGCAGAACCGGCGTGCCTGCCACTGCGACCAGAATATCGCCGACCATGAGTCCGCCTTTCGAGGCGGGGCTATTATTCTCCAAACCTACGATCAATAGCCCTGTCGTTTGCTCGCGCTTCAAGGCTTTTTGAGAAACATCCGGGATCTCAACTGTCTGGCTGCGAATGCCGAGGTAACCGCGCTTGATGCGGCCGTTTTTGACCAGCGCCTCGGCAACGTTCCAGGCGATATCCGCGGGGATGGTGATCGCCGCGCCGCGTGTCAACCCGGAGGTGTTAATCCCGAGCACGGTCCCATCGGCAGCCACCAGCGGACCGCCGGAGAAGCCGGGATACGAAATGCTGTCTGTGCGGATATAGCGCTCAAGCATGCCACCCCGCCCGGTGCGGATCGGTCCACCGATCGCGCTGACCGTTCCCAGGCTGGCTTCGATCCCATCCGGGGACGGGCGACCGAGCACGAGGGCAATCTGCCCCAGGCGCGCCGGGCTCTTGGTCAATTCGGCAGCGGTTGCGGCGGCCCGTTCCAGCTTGAGCACTGCCAGGTCTGTCCCCGCATCGCGTCCTGCCACCTTGGCGGCGACTTCGGTTCCATCGGCAAGCATCACTTTGATATCGTCTTCACGTTCCACAATATGATCAGCCGTAAGGACCAGGTCGGCTGCGTAAGCAATTCCACTGGCCGGCATGCGGCGCCGCGCGTTCACAAGCACAGTTGCTTTGCCTGCGTTCTCAGCGGCATCTGCCAGGGCATTTGAAAGTTCTACCAGTACATTTTGGCTCATACAAATTCTCCTTGTTCGTTAAGAGAAGTATAGCCACGATGCCTTTGGAGCGTATCGCCGAAACGACTGGTTTTTATACTGGAAGAATGGGTGGGATAAGTACACAAGTAAACAAGTACACATGTAAACCTGTCACCTGCTTACCTGTGTACTTGTTCACGTCTCTACTTGCGTCCAAAATCTGCCGGGTTCTCGCCCCACAGCTCGGTTTCCCACTTCAAGACCGCATCGTCATCCAATTCGTTTTCTGCCAGCCAGTTTTCCGCGCTGTGGATCATCGCAAAGATTGGCGCATTTTGCGGCGTATGTTTGAGGCTGGTTCCGCATTTGCCGGTATACACCCATGAGATGGCATTCCGCGAATCCGAATAAATAGGCAAGCGTTTTTCATGTTTTTCCAGCCATGTCAGCGCGTGGACGATCGCCAGAAACTCCCCCACGTTATTTGTCCCATCCGGGAAGGGTCCCACGCGGAAAATTTCCTCCTCCGAATCTGTGTACACCCCCCGGTACTCCAGGATTCCGGGAGAACCGCTGCAGGCAGCATCCACACAGATAGAAGGGAGAACAGGTTTGAGGCTGGCGTGCCTCCACTTACCATGAGAAGCAGGCTTGCCTTTGTATGTTTCGTAATCCGATCGATAGGCCGCTTCTGCTTCCTTCATCGACCCGAATGCTTTATATTGTGCCGCGCCAAATCCCCTCACCTGTTTTTCCGTTTCCGCCCAGGAGGTGTAGATGCCGGGTCGGTGTCCCTTCCAGACAACGTAGTATTTTTGCTTGGACATGTCTATGTAAGGGCGAGGTGATCTCGCCCGGGAGCAGGAAAACCCTGCCCTTACTCCTCCTTATCCTGCCAGCCAATTTCCTCCACAGCTATGAAGATATCTGTGGCAGATATCAAGCCAATTAACGCGCCGCTTTCATCTGCGATGGGAAGGTGATGGATGTGATGCTCCTGCATGACCTGCGAGCATTCCATCAGCGTCCAATCCGGGTTACCGGTAATGATGGGACCCGACATGATCTCACGCACTGTGGTTTCCGCAGGATTTCTGCCGGCCGCGGCAATTTTGTCACGTATATCGGTCGAAGTCACAATGCCGTACTGGGGATTGTTTTCCGATGTGGCCACAACGACACTATGGATCTTGCGTCGGCGCATCAATGTCAGGGCGTACTTAACACTCGAATCAGGATCAACAACAATAACAGGCTTCGACATCCAATCACGAACAGTGTTGGGCATGGGTTCCTCCTCTGAGATTTACATCATTGTAGCAGTGGGCGGCCGCCCACGCCTACAATGATGTTTATTTTACAACCAATTCCACCGAATCCATGGCGAGCAATGAACCGTCCGCTGCGCTGAGGTCCTGCACTTCGATACGGATCACGGTGTCGGACAGAGCATTGCCGAGCTGGATCACAGTATCGAACGTGCCGGGCGCGCCAAGATCAGCGGCGGTGACAGCAATAGGCCCCGCCGCCAGCTCGATTCCACTGACGTCGAAAATGCGATAGGCAAGGTTATTCTCAAAGGGAGCAATGGCAACACTGCCCTTGATGGGAACAGAACTGTAGACATCGCTTCCGCTCTCAGGCGACTCAATTGTGATCGTACGCGGCTTGCCATCGGGTGTGAAGGTTGTGTAATCGACCATATCGAACTGGTTGTCCACCCAGCGGTAATGACGCGTCGTCCGTAAGGTGGGACAGCACATCGGCTCGTCCGGTCCATGGATGACAGCATCCAAAAAGATCTCCCCATTCTCGATCGCCAGCGCGTTCAACTGGGGACGGTCGTCCACGATGGTGGATGCCTGGAATGTCAATGTCCCATCCACGTCTGCATAAACTGCCAGGAACACAAAGACGCCTGTGCCCCCATAATTCTCTGAGACCAGCATGGCTGCTTCGTCGGTCCCATCCCCGTTCAGATCGCCAACGGCAACGAATTCTGTGGCAGTGATCGAGAGATAATCATCGCTGCCCGGGGTTCCCTGCTCGAACTTCCCATCTGTGAATTGCACAACCTGTAAGGAGTCTGTTGCCCCAAGCTGATAATCTGCGCTGCGCAGCTGCATCGCCTCCTCGGGCACGCTCGTTGACGTGGCAGCGTTGCCTGTCGAGACGATATCAGTGGACGGCGCAGCTTGAGTCTGATCGGCGGGCGAGGGGGGAGGCGTGGCGGGGCGGCACCCGATGAGAAAGACCACTAGCAAAACAATTAGGGCTCTACGGGAAGCCACGTCGCACCTCCATCGTGCGTGCGATAAAGCGAGCGTTGGTTGGACGGATCGATCGTGATCACCCACCCGGCGCTGGGCGTGACAAAGTCCATGGTCAAAAAGGAATCGCCGAAGACAATATCGGGGGAAACGGTCGTCCAGGTCCGCGCCGCATCGCGCGTGACGTAAAACTGCTCGCCGTTATAAATGACTGCTTCCTCCGCAGAAAGGAACTCCACCTGGCCCGATTCAGGGATGAGGGTTGGCGTGAGAGTCCAGGTATTCCCCCCGTTATTCGTAGTATAGATCGCGGTTCGAGGCGCTTCCCCTGCCATGTACAACGCCATAAATCCAACATCGGCAGAGACGAACTTTATCTGATCCTCGTTGATGCCAAGCTCCAGCTCTTCGGCGCCGTCAGCCAGCTCGAGAGGGACCGGGACCCAGGTGCGCCCGCCATTTCCCGTGCGATAAAAATAGGGCGTCCCCGGGGAATAGACCACACCGCCCACCCAGGCAGTCTGCATATTGATAGGTACCAGGTCCGCCTTGATGCCGCCCAGTGGAAGAGAGTCCCCGGACTCGGGATCGTTGGGATCATTTGTATAAGTCTGAGACCATGTGGCGCCGCCATCGGTCGTCTGAAAGACAGCGACCGCGTTCGAGCCCGCGCCGACTCCAAGATCGGCCAACATCCAACCTTCGCTGGCATTCACAAAACTTAAATCGCCCGCGCTGAACGGCGTAGAGGAGATGGACCAGCTGAGACCGCCATCGGCTGTGTGATAAAGCAATCCATTGTTCGGGAAATTATTGAAATCCGGTTTCTGGATCCAGGCATGGTTTTTATCCAGGAAATAGGTTTCCACGGTATAGCCTATTTCTTCCAGATCTTCCGGTGTGACGTCATACCAGGTGATTCCGCCATCGTTGGTACGCACTACATGCGTCTCGGTCACGCCCCAGGCATCGAGCTCGTTGAAAAAATCGATCTCGGTGAACGCCGGAGACTCAACAGTCGGCGCGTCGATGGCTTGCGGTGCGGGCGTGTCAGGATAAGGCGTCGGAGGAAGCTCCGTTTCTTCCACCGGTTGCTCAGGAGAAGGTGTGAGCGGATTTACTGACATATTACAGGAGGAAAGCAGTAATGCACACACAATCCAGCTAATTTTCCATCTCATTCGAAATGTCTCCTTTTCAAGACATACAAACGATAGCAAAGCAGCGGATGTTCCAGAGACTCACTAACATATTCGATAACTGTTGCTCAAAAGTGCTCCCTGCGCCGCCGAGCACGGCGTATATTTACCCGAGATATTCGATAATCGTTGCTTCACCCTGACCTACGCCCACACACAATGTAGCCAATCCATATTTCACATCCCCCCGCAGGCGCATCTCGTGGACGAGCGTAGTCATCAGCCGCGCGCCGGAGCAGCCCAGGGGATGTCCGATCGCGATCGCGCCGCCGTTCACATTGACGATCTCGGGATCGAGTTCCAGATCTTCCATCACTGCCAGGGATTGCACAGCAAAGGCTTCATTCAGTTCAACCAGTCGGATCTCCTTCATTTGTAAACCGGCGCGCTGTAAAGCTTTCCTTGTTGCAGGGACGGGTCCATATCCCATCACGCGCGGCGGCACGCCTGCCGAGGCAGAGGCAACGATGCGCGCCAGCGGCTTGAGATTTAATTCATGTGCCTTTTGCTCACTCATGACCAGCAACGCGGCTGCGCCGTCATTCAACCCGGAAGAATTGCCCGCTGTGACGGTGCCGCCTTCCTTCTTAAAGGCAGGTTTTAGCTTTGCGAGCGACTCCAGCGTCGTATCGCGGCGCGGACGTTCATCCGTATCCACGATCTTTGGCTCGCCTTTCTTCTGCGGAATCAGTACCGGGACGATCTCCTGTGCAAAGCGACCCGAGTCGATCGCAGCAACCGCGCAACGGTGGGACCGAAGCGCAAACTCATCCTGTTTCTCGCGCGTGATATGCGGGCGCTCTGCGGCGATGTTCTCGGCAGTTTCGCCCATCGAGTCAGTTCCATACTTTTCTTTCATCACAGGGTTGGGGTAGCGCCACCCGAGCGCAGTATCCCAGGCGGTGAGATTACCGAAAGAGAACCCCGCCTCTGCTTTTGGAATCGAATAGGGTGCGCGGCTCATTGATTCAACCCCGCCGGCGATAAAGACCTCTCCCTCCCCGGCTTTGATTGCACGCGCTGCCTGATTGATGGCGTTCAGTCCTGAAGCACATAAACGGTTGACGGTCACGCCGGCCACTTCCACAGGGAGCCCGGCTAACAAGACAGCCATGCGGGCTACATTGCGATTATCTTCACCGGCCTGGTTGGCACATCCAAGAAAAACCTCTTCGATCAACGCGGGATCAAGCCCGTTGCGCTGAACAATTTCTTTAATGACGAGAGCAGCCAGGTCATCCGGGCGGACCGAAGCGAGTGAGCCTCCCAGTGATCCGACTGGCGTACGAATTGCATCTACAATGACAGCATCTGTCATGGAATCCTCCGATTTCATAAATGTATTCTACCATCTGGAAAATAGAGGGTAATAAATTTTCGCAGAGTCCGTTATCCATTTATAGGAGACTATCTCATGAACCCTCAGTCTCAATTACAAATCTGGGATCTATGGTACCCACAGGCCGGCGCGACTGGTGTCCCTTTCGCCCGAGGACGTCTGGATGCAACAAATGTCCTATTGGTTCACGCCGCGCCGCCCATGCTGACGGTTGAAGTGCGAACGGACAACGGGGAACGGCTGGCGTACGCGAAAGACCTCGCTCAGACCGCCGACCGGCCCATGACGCGTCTGACCATCCAGGGAGAAAACATCAGGCGCGAAGATCTGTGGCCAACACAAAGCGATATCGGGCAGCTCGTTATCTTACCCGGCGGAGAAGTGGGAAAGCTCGTCGACTGGTGGAACGCCGAAGATGAAAGTGAATGGCGCTGGCAGGTCGAATTTTACAACCACCGGTAATCGAACAAAATCAGTCACTCTTCGCTCCTTATTCTGCCGCGCTGTATCCGCGATCGCGTATTTCATTGCCTCAAAGCTGTGTAATTTAAATGGTTTTCGCTGTCACAAAGGAATGACCTTCGGCGCTCTGGCTTATGACGCAATACACTAGCACCAACTTTCACAAGGGGACATAATCAAATTGGAAGCATATTGACCTATTCTAGTCAAACTTCTCGCATACGTGTGGGGAGCGCAAGCAATGCTACAGAGCGTCTCCTGCGCGAAATCTATAAAGGAGTGCCGATGCCTGCAAAAGGTTGGATCGAAGTCAGTGATCTGTATTGTAAAGGCTGTGAGTTGTGCCTGAGTGCATGCCCCCAGGAGGTGATGGAACTGGACATGACCAGGCTGACCCCCAAAGGCTACCACCCCGCGCACATCTTCAAAGAAGGATGCACGGGGTGTGCTATTTGTGCGCTGGTCTGTCCGGACGCAGCAATCACAGTCTATCGCGAGATCACGAAAGCAGTTCCTGCAACAGCTTAATACAGCCACAGAGACACTGAGGCACAGAGAAAAAAATCAATCTCCGTGACTCTGCGACTCCGTGGCAAAGATGGAGAAATCAATGACACGTGAATTATGGAAAGGCAACGAAGCCATCGCCGAAGCAGCTGTCCGTGCGGGGCTCGAAGCCTACTTCGGTTACCCGATCACCCCGCAAACAGAAATCCTCGAATATCTATCCAAACGCATGCCCGAGCTAGGACGCGCCTTTGTGCAGGCCGAGTCTGAGCTCGGTGCGATCAACATGGTCTATGGCGCGGCCTGCGCGGGTGTGCGCGTCATGTCCACATCGTCCAGCCCGGGCGTGAGCCTGATGATGGAAGGGCTTTCCTATATCGCGGGAACCGAGGTTCCGGCGGTGCTCGTCAACGTAATGCGTGGCGGACCAGGCCTTGGCAACATCGCACCGGCCCAGGCTGATTACAACCAGGCTGTCCACGGCGGCGGGCACGGCGACTACAGGCAAATCGTCCTCGCCCCCGCCTCGGTCCAGGAGACCATCGACCTGATGGTCCTTTCGTTCGACCTGGCGGAAAAGTATCGCTCGATCTGCATGGTCATCCTCGATGGATCCATCGGCCAGATGATGGAACCCGCGCAGATGCCCGAGATGAAACCGATCCGGCGCGCCAACTGGGACTGGGCCACTGACGGTCGTATGGGCAAGCGCGAGCGACGCATCCTGACCTCCATTTATTTGGATCCCATTCAAGAAGAGAAGATGAACCTCCGGCTGATCTCACGCTGGCGGACCATTCAACAGAATGAAGTGCGCTACAAGGAATATTTCCTCGACGATGCCGAGTTCGTGATCATCGGCTTTGGGACGGCCGGACGCGTGGCACTTTCCGCCGTGCGGGCCGCACGTCAGCAGGGGATCAAGGTCGGGTTGTTGCGCCCGATCACCGTCAGCCCGTTCCCGTTCGAGGTTATCGATCAGTTTGCGGGCCGCGTGAGCGGCTTCCTGGTCACCGAGATGAACTCCGGGCAAATGCTCGAGGACGTCCGCCTGGCAGTCAAAGGACGCGCGCCCATTCGCTTCTACGGCCGCATGGGAGGCGTGGTGCCCTTCCCGGATGAGATCCTTTCGGAGATCCAGCGTATGACTGTGGAACCCTTATCGGTTGAGACTAACCCGCGCGATGAGTGGTACGAGCGCATGACAGGAGTCAGATAAACATGACAACTCCAAATTCTCTGGTGTATGAACGACCGGAAGGCTTCACCGACACACCGACTCATTACTGCCCCGGTTGTACGCATGGTGTGGCACACCGGCTCGTGGCCGAAGTGCTCGAAGAGATGGGTGTGATCGATAAAACGATCGGCGTTGCCCCCGTGGGATGCGCGGTGTTCGCCTATAACTATTTCGATACCGATTTTGTGGAAGCTCCACACGGACGGGCGCCTGCCATGGCCACCGGCATCAAGCGCGTGCTGCCCGATCGTATTGTGTTCACCTATCAGGGCGATGGCGATCTGGCTTCCATTGGCATGGGTGAGATCGTCCATGCCGCTGCGCGCGGCGAGAACCTGACCGTAATCTTCATTAACAATGCCAACTACGGCATGACCGGCGGCCAGATGGCTCCCACGACGCTCCCTGGCATGAAGACCACTTCCTCCCCCAACGGGCGCGACGTCGAGACTCAGGGCTACCCGATTCGCATGTCGGAGATGCTGGCCACCCTCGATGGCGTGGGATACGCGGTACGCCGTTCGCTGCATGATCCGAAGAATATCCGGCTGGCGAAAAAAGCGATCCGCCTGGCGTTCGAGACCCAGGCGCGCGGACTTGGCTTCTCGATGGTCGAGCTGCTGTCGACCTGTCCCACCAACTGGGGCATGACGCCGGTCGAGTCACTGAAATTTGTCGAGCAGCACATGATGCCTGCTTTCCCACTTGGCGATTACAAAGTGACCGCGAGTGTGGCACAGGTGAAAATATAAAACGACAGTCGATATTCGAACATCGACTCTCGAGTATCGAAGGAGCGAAGCGACTTATGCAAAAAGAAATTATCATCGCTGGTTTTGGCGGACAGGGTGTGCTGTTTGGCGGACAGGTGGTGGCCTATGCCGCCATGGACGCGGGCAAGGAAGTCACCTGGATCCCCTCTTACGGTCCGGAAATGCGCGGCGGCACGGCCAACTGTACCGTTGTGATTGCCGATGAAGAGATCGGCTCGCCGTTGGTCAAGAATCCGCCCCTGGCGGTTGCCTTGAACCTGCCATCCTTCGACAAGTGCGAAGAGAGTCTGGCACCCGGTGGAACATTGATCGTTAATCAATCCATGGTGGACCGCGGCGCAAAGCGCGACGACATCCATGTTATTTTTGTACCATGCAATGAGATCGCCGAGGAGATCGGCAACAAGAAATTGCTTAACATGGTTGCCGTCGGCGCGCTGTTGACAGTATTGCCTGAGATCACATTGAAGGATATTGAGAAAGTACTGGAAAGTCATTTGCCGGCCCGACACAAACATCTCTTGCCGATGAATTACGAAGCGCTGAGGAGAGGATTTGAAGCGGCAAGCAAGGTGCCTGCGTAGTTTTTAATTCGTAAGTCGTAATTGGAAGCCCGTTTCGGAGAGAAGCGGGCTTTTAATAAAGCAAGGATAGAACATGGATCTTTCATCACTCACTGCAAGAGCAAAAACACACCTGGAAAAACTCTGCCATCAAATCCCCAACCGCCGCGTTGGAAGTGAAGGTAACCGGGTGGCAACCACATACTTTGCTCAAACGATCGAGTCTTTTGGATTTGAAGTGCAATGCCCTGAATTTGAATGCATGGACTGGCAAAACGCCGGGGCGACTCTTTCGGTGGTAGGCGAAATTTATGAGCTACAGCCCAGCCCATATTCCCTGGGGGTTCAAGTCACCGCACCGTTGATCGCTGCCTGTTCTGCAGCTGACCTGGAAGCTTTGGATATCTCCAATAAAGTTTTGCTGATGCGCGGCGAACTGGCGAAAGAACAATTCATGCCAAAGAATTTTCCCTTCTTTCAGGTGGAAGAACAACAGAAAATTCTTCAACTATTGGAAACAAAAAAGCCGCTCGCCATCATCACTGCTACAAGACACAATCCGGATATGGCCGGAGCCTTGTATCCCTTCCCTGTTTTTGAAGATGGCGACTTCCACATTCCATCTGTCTACACAACAGACGAACAGGGAGAACGACTTTCAAAACATGAGGGACAAGCAGTCTCCCTGGAGATTAAAGCCGAGCGGATCCCTGCCCACGCCTGCAATGTCGTTGCACGTAAAGGAAATAATCCAAAGGAACGCGTCGTGCTCTTCGCCCACATCGATGCCAAGGTCGGTACCCCTGGCGCCCTGGATAACGGCACCGGGATTGTCACCCTGCTTCTACTCGCGCAATTACTTCAAGGCTATACCGGACGCAAATGTATCGAAATCGTTGCGCTGAACGGAGAGGATTATTACAGCAACCCCGGCGAGCAGCTCTACTTACTGGAAAACGAAGGAAAGTTCTATGAGATCGATCTGGGGATCAACATCGATGGACTGGGTTACATCAAGGGCAAGACAGCATATTCCCTCTATGAGTGCCCACCGGACCTGAAATATGCCATAGAACAGGCATTCACAAATGACGAAGCCTTCCTCGCAGGCGAACCCTGGTTCCAGGGCGATCACATGCTTTTCCTGATGAATGGACGCCCCGCTCTTGCGCTGACATCCGAAGTGGTCGGTGAGCTGATGTCTGAATTCGTGCACACAGAGAAGGATACGCCTGCGATCGTTGATACTGAAAAAGTTGCCAGAACCGCTCTACGTTTACACAAGTTGATCGTGGGTTTGTGATCTCTGGAAATTCGTCATTGATTTTGTAGACCGCCTCCCTGGAGGCGGTTTTCTTGCTGATCAGAATGCAAGCAATTGGGAATTTCGGGAAAAAAGTCAGGTAGTTATACATATTTTTGTACTGGTAAATCAGGCAGAATCCACTATACTATCCCACCATCATTTGTGAAAAAAGGTTCATTTGGATAAATTCTGTGAGGCTACGCTCACGGCATGGGCGAAACGCTCATGGACACCCAAGGCTCTGCCGGAGGAGGGCAAGCAAACGGCAGTTGCCTGAGGAACTCCATCCCACCCTGTGGATTAATGAACTCATAAGCAAAAACGCACTATAACATTACTGTCAATTTACTGCCAAAATTTGACCGCGCCTTAAGTAATAAAGCGGATGAATTGCTATATACGCACATATATACCTTGTTCAAAAGAGGAACATTTTAGTAGTATCCAGCATGTTACCGGAGAAGCTTCACCTTCGCTTCCCTAAAATTCATTACACCGCTACCTAAGTTGCATTCCTAATTTGGAATAGCTGCTTAGTCGGAAACATTTTCAAAGGAGACTGAAGAGATGAACCGTATCGTCGTATTTGTTGTGCTGCTCGCCGCGCTTTTGCTCGCGGCATGTGGTCCGGCTGCTGCTGAAGCGCCGGAGGCTTGTAATGCCGAACTCGGCTGTGCTGTCATCGGGAAAGGACAGACCATCAAAGTCGGTTTCGCCGGCCCTATGACGGGGGATTACTCACAATTCGGCATCGACATGTCCAATGGCATGAAGCTGGCTGTTGCCGACCTGGGCGATATCCAGGGCTGGAAAGTGGAAATGGCGATTGAAGACGATGGTGGCGGCGCGGAAGGCGGCGCGGCTGTGGCAAACAAGCTGGTATCTGATCCCACCTTTGTTGCCATGGCTGGACATGCTTTCTCAGGTGCCACCGCGGCTGCCATGCCGATCTATGAAAAGGCTGGCATCCCTATGATGTCCCCCTCTGCAACCAACCCAGACCTGACCACCAAGGGCTCCACAGTCTTCAACCGGAATGCCTTCACTGATACCGAGCAGGGCATCGGCGCTGCCAAGTACCTGTTTGAAAAACTCGGCGTTAAGAAACTGGCGCTCATGCACGATGGCACCGATTACGGTCAGGGGCTCGCCAACGTAGTCAAGGAAGAGTTCACTGCTCTTGGCGGTGAGGTGGTAGCCTTCGAAGCGATCACCCCCGGTGAATCAGATTACAGCGCTCCCCTGGCGGCCGTGGCTTCGGCCCAACCTGAGGGCCTGTATTTCGGCGGCTACAACGCAGAAGCATCAGTCCTTGTCAATCAGATGGAACAGGCGGGTCTGGCTGGCGTCGTCTTCTTCAGCGGCGACGGCATCTATGGCAAGGATTTCCTGACCAAGGTGGGCGATAAAGGCGAGGGCGTCTATGCTGCCACGCTCGTCCCGCCCGGAACCGATCCCATTCTCAAGTTCAACGAGGCATACTTCGAAGCCTACGGCACGGAAGCCGGCGTTCTTTCCCCCTACACATGGAACTCTTATGATGCGGTCAGCGCGTTGATCTCAGCGATCAAGGGCGTTTCAATCGTTGAGGGTGAGACCCTTTACATCCCGCGCGGTGAGCTCGTAAAAGCTGTCCGCGCAATGAAAGACTTCCAGGGCATCTCGGGCGTGATCACCTGTAGGGAAAACGGTGAATGCAATGCGTCTGGTCCTGTATTCTATATCGTCAAAGGCGGCGAATGGGTTCCCGCTGAGTAAACCAGATCCAAGGTCGTTTACCTTCATTTAAACGAATGAAGAATAATCAGGGGATTGCCATGACAGTCATGGCAATCCCCTACTGAAAAGGCGTCAATATTTTATGGATAAACCAACCTCAACTTCCCCCAAAGGCAGAATGCGTTTTGAGCGCTATATTCGCACGATTGCCGGATTGATCATTAGCATATTTCTTCTGTGGCGGATTTATAACGTCGTTGTTCTCCAACAAAATTTTGGCGCCGATACATGGGTACGTTTTGGTCTGTCCGGTTTGATTCTAGGCGGGATGTACGCGCTGATCGCCATTGGCTATACCCTCGTGTACGGCATTATGTTCATGATCAACTTCGCGCATGGCGAAGTGATGATGCTGGGGGCATTTGCCGGCTTTTTTACTTTCGAGATCTTGCGGTTTCTTCCCGCACCGACAACTGCGAGCCCCGATCTTAATTTTTTGAACGCCCATCCATTTCTTTCCGTCTTGCTGGCGTTCGTGGTGGGGATCTCTATCTCGGCGATGGCAGGTTTTTACCTGGAAAAGATCGCCTACCGTCCTTTGCGCAAAGCGCCGCGTCTCATCTTGTTGATCACGGCGATCGGTGCATCCATCGCGTTGCAAAACCTGGCCATGTTGCTTTTCGGTCCGCAGCGTAAGAACGTGGTCAACCCGGATATCCTGGATCGCAGCGCCGGGTGGATCGTGAGCATTAGCGGCAAGGATGTATTGATCTCATACACCGGTATTTTCTCACTGGCGCTGTCTGCCCTTTTGATGGTTGGGTTATACATTCTGGTACAGCGCACGAAAATGGGTCGCGCCATGCGGGCCGTTGCACAGGATAAGAACACTGCCTTCCTCATGGGCGTGGATGTAGATAATGTCATCAGTAAGACGTTCATCATCAGCGGCGCGCTGGCCGGTGCGGCGGGAGTCATGTGGGGAATTCATATGGGGCTGGTCAATCACTACACGGGCTTTCTGCCCGGGATCAAAGCGTTTACGGCAGCAGTCATGGGCGGCATTGGTAACATCCCTGGGGCTATGCTGGGCGGCATATTACTGGGCACAATTGAAGCGATTGGCCCCGCCGGCCTGGGGATCGACTTTCAGCTCAAGGATGTGATCGCCTTTTCGATCCTGGTGCTCGTGCTGATCGTCCGCCCATCCGGGATTCTGGGCGAAAAACTTTCTGAGGAAAAACTATGAGATCGCCAGCTTTGGATAAAGGGATTCGCACCGGAGTCGTCTTCGGAGTTGTCGTTGTTACGATGTTCCTGATCGGGTTTACTGTGGCTGGCGCGGGACTGGTGGGGAAGCTGTTTGGTGCTGCATCTTCGTACAGCACACCCTCGCTGGGGTTCTTCTCCACCTTCATGATTCTGATCGGCATATGGGCGGGCGCAACGGCGTCACCTCGTCCTCTTAATGAAACAGACACATTCAGGCGGGCAGTTATCGCAGGTACATCCGCCGGAATCGTCAGCGGGTTGTTTGCAGCGGCCATCGGTTTCATCTTCGGAACGCTGATCTCTAACAACATTGACCCGCGTACCTACCTACCGTCGGTTTCCCCGGAATCGATCAGGATGTTCCTCTTTAATCAGACTCCACTGGTGGGTAGTCTGACGTTGTTTGCTCTGTTAACAGCTTCGGGCCTGGTTGGAGCGTCCACGGCTTTCTTCGTGCGAAACAATGACCGGTTGAAGTCCGGCGCGCGCAAAGCCTCCGACTCTGCCTGGGATGTCATCCGCTCTGAACGAATCGCCAGGATTGTGCAGAACAAGTATTCACGCATCATCTTCCTTCTGATCGTTGCCGCGATCCTGCTCATTCTCCCACGCACATGGGGCGGCTACTGGAATTACGTGTTCGGCACGGTCGGCATTTACATCATTCTCGGGCTGGGACTTAACATCATCACCGGCTGGGCGGGTCAGCTCGTGATCGGATATGTTGCCTTCTTTGCGATTGGCGCCTACACCTTCGCGCTGCTCACCGCGCCCGAGCCGCACCATCTCATGTGGAACTTCTGGATCGCGCTGGGGCTCGGTGTTCTGGCTGCTGCCCTCGCGGGGCTTCTGATCGGTCTGCCTATTCTCAACCTGCGCGGCGATTATCTGGCAATTGTCACCCTGGGCTTTGCGGAGATCATCCGCATCCTGCTCAAGAGCGACCTGATGACGGCGTACACTGCGGGCCCGCGCGGCATCCGTGACATTGCCGGGCCGAGCCTGTTTGGCAGGTCATTCCTTTCGGATGTTGACTTCATGTACCTGATCATCCTCGCAGTGCTGGTGGTGACATTCCTTGCCAACCGTTTGCAAAATTCACGCCCGGGCAAAGCCTGGTTCGCGATCAACCTCGATGAGACGGTGGCTCGCGCGACCGGCGTCAACGCGTTTGGATCGAAACTCCTGGCCCTGTCGCTCAGCGCCGCGATGGCAGGACTCGCCGGTGTATTATTCGCCTCGCGCAACCAGTTCACGGGACCCGATGACCACGCCTTGATGGTTTCGATCAACGTTATCTGTCTCGTCATCGTCGGTGGCATTGGCAACATCCCCGGTGTATTCCTCGGCGCATTTGCACTGAAGGGTTTGCCCGAGATCCTGCGCGAGACCGAGAACTTCCGCCTGCTCATCTTCGGCGTGCTGCTCATCGTGATGATGAGGCTGAGACCAGAAGGCTTCCTCCCAGCCAAACGGCCTGAGCTGGAGCAAGCCACCGTTCAAACACCATCGGAAAAGAGTGCATCATGACCGCTTGCATCGAAACCCAACAAGTATCCAAATTGTTTGGCGGTCTGACTGCCGTCAAAAACGTTGACCTTTGCGTACCGGAACATGCCATTGCAAGCATCATCGGTCCCAACGGCGCAGGCAAAACAACACTCTTCAACTGTATATCAGGCTATTATGTACCTGAAGAAGGACAGATTCTGTTTTACGGCATGCCGATTCAGGGGCTCCCCACCTACAGGGTGGCTGCGCTGGGCATCGCCCGCACCTATCAAAACATCCGTCTTTTTGGGGAAATGACCGCCATCGAAAATGTGATGGTGGGGCAGTATCCACGCTTCAAGGCGAGCTGGGTGGACGCGGTCCTTTCCACGAGCCGCGCACGGGACGAAGAGAGGCAAGCCATCGAAGAAGGGCAGCGCTTGTTAAAGTTCGTTGGCCTGGCAGGACTGGGAGACCATCTTGCACGAAACCTGCCCTATGGAGCCCAGCGACGGCTTGAGATCGCGCGGGCACTGGCCAACAAGCCGCGCCTGCTCCTGCTGGACGAACCGACGGCAGGAATGAATCCACAGGAGACCGAGAAGATGACCGATTTCATCCGCTCGTTGCGCGATGAACTGGGAATCACTATCCTGCTGATTGAACATGACATGAACGTGGTCATGGGGATTTCCGACCAGATTACTGTGCTGGATTATGGCACCAAGATCGCTGAGGGCAGGCCGAGGGAGATTCAGTCCAACCAGAAGGTCATCGAAGCATATCTGGGACCGGATGTGACCAGCCTGACTAAAAAATACCAATCACGAAAGCAGCAGCGCTATGATGCTAAACGTTGAAAATCTACAGGTTTATTACGGCGCCATCCACGCTCTCAAGGGAGTCAGTTTTCACCTTGAAAAAGGGGAGATCGTCGCCCTGATCGGTGCCAATGGCGCGGGCAAATCCACTGTGCTCAATACGATTTCGGGAATCCTGCGCCCGCGGGAAGGCTCGGTGTGCTTCGAAGGCAAGGAACTGCACACCACGGCGCCACAGGATGTTGTTCGCAAGGGCGTAATCCATGTTCCTGAGGGGCGCAAGGTTTTCTCCCGCATGACTGTTGCCGAAAACCTGGAGATGGGAGCCTATACCCGGTCTGATCGCGCCACGATCAACCACGACATGGACGCTGTGTTCGAGCGCTTCAGCCGCCTGCGTGAGCGACGCAACCAATTGGGCGGAACGCTCTCTGGCGGCGAACAGCAAATGCTGGCGATCGGGCGTGGGTTAATGGCTCATCCTAAATTATTACTCCTCGATGAACCTTCCATGGGGCTTTCACCCATCCTGGTCGAGATCATCTTCGATATTATCCAGGACATCAACGAACAGGGGACTAGCATCCTGCTGGTGGAACAGAATGCCCAGATGGCGCTGGCAATCGCAGACAGGGCGTACGTGCTCGAAACCGGACGGAACACGCTGCAGGGGACAGGAGATGACCTGCTCCAGGACCCGAATGTCATCAAAGCTTACCTCGGTGGTCACTAAAGATCGAATTTGGGCGCGCATGTATGACCTGCCCTTCTAGGGCCGGTATGCAGTAAAGGTAAAGAGCCCGCTTCCTCTGGAAGCGGGCTCTTTCCGAACTCAGTAAATATAGCCTGTAACCTTAAGGGCAGATGTTCATATTGAATTGTGCTACGAATTCATGTATAGTGTTAACTGAACTTTTCCCCCGAACATTTAAAATCAGGTACACAAAATTCTCGGCACTCGTCCGGTCGTTTGTGTTGGTCACCCAGATCTTGTATGCAAGAGGCATCGTCTAACAAGACGTGAACGAGACTCGCTGGTAGTGTCTCTCATCAAAGAAAAAAGGAGAAAACAATGACAAAGCAAAGAAAGCTAAGACACCTTCTCGTACTCAGCACCCTTGTTGCAGCGCTCATCCTTTCCGCGCCCATGCTTGCATTTGCTAAGACGCAGGTAGGCCTTGACCCCGGCACACAATTCTATGTTCCAAAACCAAGCCAAGAAGCGAGCGAACAGATCGCTGATCTTATCGCCAGCCATAACACCGCTGACGCTATCCTGATCCGACGAATGATTAAGAATCCGCAGGCAGCCTGGTTCACCAAGGGTACTCCCGAGAGCGTTGAGCGGGATGTTAGAAAAACCGTGGAGCGCGCTATAGATCAGAAATCCGTTCCTATACTGGTCGCGTACAATATCCCGTTTCGCGATTGTGCCCAGTACAGCGCGGGTGGCGCCACCACTGCCGAAGAGTATAAGGCGTGGATCGACGGCTTTGCGGCCGGCATCGGTAATGCCGAGGTAGTAGTCCTACTTGAGCCAGACGGACTAGGAATTATCCCGTGGTACAAGCAGTTCGGTGGAACCCCAGCTCAGGCAGGGGTCTATGAGTGGTGCCGGCCGGTTGAAGCCAACGAATTCACTGCTGCAGATGAACGTTTTGAGATGCTCAACTATGCGGTGGACGCATTGAAAGCAATGCCAAACGTCAGTGTCTATCTTGACGGCACACACAGCTCGTGGCTTGGTTCCGGCGATGCAGCTCACCGGCTCATTCAGGCTGGTGTCGAGCGCGCTGATGGCTTCTTCTTGAACGTCTCCAACTATCGCCTCACCGAACACCTGGAGAAATATGGACAGTGGATCAGCGACTGCATCTACCTTTCGCAAAATAGTTGGTGGGAAGTAGAGTGGTGCGCCAGCCAGTATCACCCAGCGAACCCAAACGACTTCAGCACCTGGGGACTCTCGGATGCGGCCTATGACAAGGCATTTGCAGATACGGGCCTGACGCGGAATCCTGAAGTGCAGGCACATTTTGTCATCGACACGAGCCGCAATGGACAGGGACCCTGGACACCAACAACGAGCTACCCTGACTCACAGGATTGGTGTAACCCGCCTGATCGTGGCCTAGGTCTACGCCCAACAGCAAACACTGGTAATCCTTTCGTAGATGCATATCTGTGGGTAAAGATCCCAGGCGAGTCGGATGGCGGGTGCACACGCGGCACCGCTGGTCCTGAGGATCCTGTATGGCACATGATCGACCCGGGTGCCGGACAATGGTTCCGCGAAATGGCCCTCGAGTTGGTACATAATGCGAACCCGCCTCTTCCATAACCTTTCAAAGATAGCAGCCTATTAACAGAGAGCAGGTTGGAAACAGCCTGCTCTTTTTCTTTGCTCACAAGATGTGGATATTTGCATCTATAATTATGTTCGCCAGGTGAAATCATACGAGAGCCATTGGCCATAAGTGGAAATATGATAAGGAGGAATTACCATGACAATTCCATTTTCCCAGTATCTCAATATTCGTTATGCCGTTGGACCCTCTTTCTCGCCTGATGGAAGACGTGTGGCGTTTTTGACGGATATCACAGGCGTTCCACAGGCCTGGACCGTAAATATAGAAGGTGGATGGCCGGACCAGATCACGTTTCATACGGAGCGGGTTTCCCAAGTTCATTTTTCCCCGGCAGTCGATCAGCTGGTGTTTTCACGTGACCTCGGAGGAAATGAAAACGCACAATTGTACCTGGTCAATGGCGATGGCTTAGGGGAGAGAAAGTTAACACACGCAGACGAGGTTATGCACCTGTTCGGGAACTGGTCGCAGGATGGAAAGCAGATTGCTTTCACCGCGAACCAACGCGACCGTTCCAAGTTCGATGTGTACGTGCAAAACGTTGAAACCGGCGAAATAAAGCTGGCCTGGGAAAATGAATACTCAGGGTTTCTCTATGTGGTCGGGTTCTCGCCGGATGCATCCCGCTTATTGATCTACATGATGTATAACAGCCTGAATAACGACCTCTTTGAAATCGACCTCCAACAAAAAGTCATTCGAAAGCTGACCGAACATGAAGGAAATATTCGCTACTTATCACCCACCTACTCGGCAGACGGCAAGAGCGTTTACTGTGCCTGTGATCACAATCGTGATCTGGCAACGCTGACCAGAATTGACTTGAACGATCTTCAACACCACTTTATACAAGAGACTAAGAACGAAATCGAATACGTAGCTGCCTCCCCCGATGGACACTGGCTACTTTGGAACAGCAATGTGGAAGGCGCGCACCAATTCCATCTTTTGGATCTCCAAACGAATGAAGTTCGCCAGCCCCATCAGCTGCCACTCGGCGTGATCAGTGACTTCGCAGCGCCCATATTTTCATCTGATAGTCAGCGGATTGCCTTCGGTTTTACCATGCCTACTCGAACGTCAGATATATGGGTTTGGGACATTCAAACGAATGAGGTCTCTCCGGTTACGCGTAGCAGTCACGCAGGGATTCCGACATCCAGCTTTAGAGCTCCGCAGTTAATTCGATATCCAACGTTCGATGGACTCTCGATTCCGGCGTGGTTTTATCCACCGGCTGAAACAAGCATTGAGAAATATCCTGTAATCATAGACGTCCATGGTGGTCCGGAGGGCCAAGCACAACCGATATTTGATCATTTCGTGCAATATTTCATCTCCCGCGGATACGGCGTGCTGCTTCCAAACGTGCGCGGCTCGAGCGGGTATGGAAAACATTATCTTTCGCTGGATAATGTCGAAAAGCGAATGAACTCTGTTGCGGATCTCGCCTATCTGGTGAAATGGCTGGAGACTCGCCCCGATGTAGACACCAAACGGATTGCCATCACAGGCGGCAGTTATGGCGGTTTCATGGTACTTTCAGCCCTGACGACGTACCCCGATCTATGGGCAGCCGCGGTAGATATCGTGGGAATCTCGAACTTCGTCACGTTTCTGGAGAACACCAGCGCATACCGCCGCTCCCACCGGGAAGGCGAATATGGAAGCCTGGAACGTGACCGTGAGTTCCTGACCAGCATCTCCCCCATTCACCATGTGGACAAGATCGTTGCTCCGCTGATAGTGATCCATGGTGCCAATGATCCGCGCGTGCCTTTGAGTGAAGCTGAACAACTGGTGAGTGCACTGCGAGCCCGCGACGTACCTGTTGAATTCCTCGTCTATGACGATGAGGGCCACGGATTGGTCAAGCTGAAAAATATTCTCGATGCCTACCCCAAAATGGCTAATTTTCTGGATAAACATTTGGGATGGAGTAGTGCATAAAAATCCCATCACGTCTCCTGAGAGGCGGGGTTTTCTTCTGTTGTTCCCAGCCAGGATTTCGTGTATAGTATCAGCAACACATTATGGCTTCCTTGCGCTGAAGTTTTAGTTTAGAGGAGCAAATCAAATGGCAACTAAGAAAATCAAGATCAACCGCGCCCCGGTTCTTACCCTGTGGGCAACGGTGGTGGCGGAGAGACTCGGGTATGATCAAGAAACCGCGTTGACCCTTGGCAAAGCAGTAGCCGGACTCAATGCCCAATCGAAAGGCAAGAAATTGGGGATCTACGAAGAAAAATCAGAGGAGGAAAAGGAGAAAGAAGCAAAGAAGAGGCCGGCGCAGACAGAGTTCATCGAGATACTGGGACGGGACGTGCCGGCAGTTGAAACCGCAAATGGGATGCGCGCCGCTATCGAGGGGAAAGCGATCCATGCCGAGAGCGTGGAGACGTATCTCAAGCAAAAATTTGGCGAGGATTACGACGAAGCCCGCACCGCAATGGAAAAGCTCGCAAAAGCTTACACCCCCAAGCAATTGAGGAGTAAAGCCTACGACCTGTATGAAAAATTCCGCCCCGAGATCCCGGAAGGGAAGAAAGGCTGGGGCGCGAAAGGCGAGCTCGACCTGGACTACATCCGCTCGTTGGCAGAGTAGCCAATCGGATTTTGTATTTAGAACCCGTAAAGGCATGCCGAATCTCCGTGATAAAATGGTCTCAATGATGGACTCGACCACAAGAGAGGAGCGGCAGGCTTATGCCAAGGATAAGGCATCGTACAACACTTGATCGATTCTTTCTCTCACTAACAGCCCTTTTTGTGCTGGGAGGGTTCATGGCGCTCGGTTTCTTGAAGATTGTATCTGAGGAAAACCGGGCGCTTGCTCTTATAGGTAGCAGCCTTGGCATCCTGGGTTGCCTGGCTGCCATGCTATTCATCGGCGCATTCCGGAGGCGGCTGCGCAAATGGACATGGGAGAGGGCAATGAGCAGTTGGCGACGAAACTCCCGGGCAAAGATCACACCGAAATTCGCGCTTCCTCAACAGCTGGTCGAGGATGAATTAAGCCAGCTAGCGATCCGGGCCTTTTCCCGCATGGGCTATCGCCAGGCAAATCGAAAAGACACAGAAGCTTATCTGCATCTGATCAGCCCGGATGGCATGATCGAGTTGGTCGTCTGCAGCCAACAGCCCGACCCGGTAGCTCTTCATCATGTCTATAGCCTGCACCTTGAAATGAAACGTACCAAAGCTGTACGCGGCTACTTCTGGGCGCCGGCCGGTTTTACCGACGACTGCCGGGAATGGACTGTGAACCGGTCCATTGTTCTGGCAGATCAGCTCGAAATTGGACGGCTGATCGATTGTGCCGAGTCTAAAGGTTCGCGCCTTCTGGAGAACTGATCTATCGACAAGCCCAAATTGCCCGCTCATGCATGAAGTAACCCTGCTTCTCAATATCGCCGTTGCTCTGGGCGTCGCGTTTTGCGGCGGGCTGATCGCGCGGCGGATTGGCCTGCCAACCATTGTCGGGTACATGGTAGCAGGGATCGTGATCGGGCCATTCACGCCCGGGTTTGTGGGCGATACCGAAACAATTGCACAGCTTGCCGAGTTGGGGGTCATCTTTTTGATGTTCGGCGTGGGCTTACACTTCTCGATCCATGATCTTTGGAGAGTCCGTTCTGTTGCCCTCCCAGGCGCACTCGGTCGCATGGCACTGACGACCTTGCTGGGTTTTGGACTCAGCCGGTTGTGGGGGTGGAATCTATCCTCCAGCATCGTCATTGGTCTGGCAATATCCATTGCCAGTACAGTTGTGCTGCTACGAGGACTCGCAGATAATGGTCTGCTCAATACCTCCCATGGGCAGGCGGCGATAGGCTGGGTGGTGGTGGAAGACCTGGCAACCGTACTGATTCTCGTCTTGTTACCAACTCTGGCAAATACGGCAGATGGATTCGACTGGGCGCAGCTTGGACTGACGCTGTTGAAGGCAGCTGGTTTCGTGATGTTGGTGATGTTTGCCGGGACGAAGCTGATCCCCTGGATATTAATGCGCATCGCCCACACCCGTTCGCGTGAGCTATTCATCCTGGCAATCCTGGCGATTGCCCTGGGGATTGCTCTGGGCGCAGCAGAGATCTTCGGAATTTCGCTTGCGCTGGGCGCGTTCGTGGCAGGAGTGGTCGTCAGCGAATCCCCATTGAGCCATCAGGTAGGGGCAGATGTGCTGCCATTCCGGGAATCTTTCGCGGTGTTGTTCTTTGTCTCGATTGGCATGCTGGTCAACCCCATCTACCTGTATCAGAATATCGGCCCTGTTCTCGCCCTGACCGCCATCATTGTCATCGCCAAACCGCTTACGACCATTCTGATGGGGCTCATTTTTCCCTGGCCAGCCCGCACTACCTTGGTGGTTTCCGCCGGATTGAGTCAAATCGGTGAGTTTTCCTTCATCGTCGGGCAGGCTGGGGTGGCACTCGGCTTGCTGGACCGGAGCCAGTATTCATTGATCCTGGCCGGCGCACTTCTATCGATCATGGTCAACCCGCTCATGTTTCGTCTGATCCGACCGATGGAACGGTGGCTGCAAAAGATCCCCTCGATCTGGAGGCTGTTGGATCGACAGGGACCTCCCCTGCCTCAGGTCACCGAGTCGATGGCAGACCACGTGGTCATTGTCGGGTATGGACGCGTCGGCCGTCATATCGTCAGCCTGCTGGGTGAAATGGGCATACCGCACCTCGTGGTGGAGGCGGATATGGAACGCGGCGAAGAGTTAAGTCGGAGACAGATCCCGACATTGTATGGAGATGCCGCCAACTCGGAGGTGCTCACTCACGCCGGGCTGACGCGGGCCCGCGCGCTGGTAGTAGCCGGACCCGACGAGGATGCGAGCGCGCTGGTCGTGACCGCCGCGCGCGACATTGCCCCTGACCTGCCCATCATCGCCCGCGCGATCAGTGAAGATGGCACCCGGCGACTCACAGAACTTGGAGCGCAGGATGTCATCCATCCGGAGCTGGAAGGCGGACTGGAAATCTTACGCCACACACTTTTGCAGCTGGGATTCCCCATCCAGGAAATCTATCGTTACACCGACGCCGTCCGGCGCGATCATTACGACATGCGCATCAACACGGAGGAGGAACACCGTCTGTTGCACGAGCTTCTGGATGCAGTCAACAGCATCGAGATTAAGTGGTTCCGCCTGCCGGACGGGCATCCTCTTGTCGGACAGTCGCTGGCCGAAGCAAACCTTCGCGCGCAGACGGGCGCTTCCGTGATCGCAATTCTCCGTGACGGACAGTTGATGGCCAACCCGAAATCCATAACGCTCTTCCAGGCCGGAGACCGGATTGGGCTTGTCGGCGATAAGGAGGAGATCGAAGCCGCCGAAAAACTGCTGTCCATTTCCGAAGACACATACACGCATTTTGATAGCGAACCACAAAGCGAGCCGGCCGATATTTAAACCGATCAAGAATTAATGTCACCTTGGAAGGAAATTGACCGGCAAAGACTTCGAACGCCTGATGTACCGGATTGCGGAAAGCTGGAATACAGGTAACGCACGGCAAGCCGCTGATTGTTTCAGCGAAGACGCGGTCTACCTCGAGCCGCCGGAGAAGCAGCTGTATCGAGGTCGCGCCGAGCTCTATGAATTTTTTGGCGGAGACCGCGGCACAGATATCCCTATGCACATGACCTGGCACCATCTGGCTTTTAATGAAAAAGAACAGGTGGGCTTTGGTGAATATACTTTCCAAATGCGCGGGCGTTACCACGGCATAGTTGTGGTTCGCATCGAAGCAGGTATGATCAAATACTGGCGCGAGTACCAGTATCCGAGTGAGCTCAACTGGGACGAATTCACCGCCCATAACCCGTTCCAGGATCGCGGGAGCACAGGGCTCATGCAAGCGGCGGCGCGTACGCGTCTCGTGAGATTGGTTGCAGGGCACGGCAAGCGAAGTATGTTTTGCTTTACACTGCCCATCAAGGATTAAATGCTATGAAATCAGAAACTGTCCATGGCGTATCGGTTCCCAAGATCGGCTTCGGCACGTGGCGGATCGGCGGCGATTCCTATGCAGACCGAAAGCTGGATGATACTTCCCTGGCCGCCCTGCGCACTGCGCTAGAAGTGGGCTATGCCCACTTCGACACGGCCGAGGTGTATGCGGCCGGTCACTCGGAGGAACTGTTGGGACGCGCCCTCCGCGAGACGAATACAAAGCGTGAGAACGTTTTTATCACGACGAAAGTCGACCCCTCTCACCTGGAATACGAGCAGGTCCTCAAATCCTGTGAAGCCAGCCTGCGCCGCCTCCAGATGGATTACGTTGACTTGTACCTGATTCACTGGCCCCGCATCCACATGAAGCTCGAAGAAACGTTCCGCGCCTTGAACAAGCTGGTGCGAGATGACAAAGTGAGACATCTCGGGGTCAGCAACTTCAATCTCAAGCTGCTCAAGCAGGCACACACACTCTCTGAAACGCCGCTGCTCACGGACCAGGTGCCATATCGCCTGCCCGATAAGACGTATGCAGAAAATGGAGTCCTCGAATATTGCCAGCAGAATGACATCCTGCTCACAGCTTATTCGCCTGTGAAATTTCGCAATTTGCCGGTCAACAAAACCGTGCGCGCCATTGCTGAAACACATTCTGCCACCCCGTTCCAGATCGCGCTGGCCTGGCTGGTTGCCCAGCCTCGCGTGATCACCATCCCTATGTCCCTCAAACAGCAGCATATCCAGGAAAACTTTGCCTCTGCAGAAATCGAGCTGTCAGATGAGGAATTCAGAACACTGAGTGAGCTGTACTAATTTTCATTTCTTCGAAAGTTGAACTGCCGAAAAAATGAGAATGAAATAAATTATGTTATTTCTGCAGTACAACTGCAGGAACCGTACATCCAAGAGTGCAAGAACTTCCGTATATATCAATGAAAGTAGAAGTAGTTCCTGAAATCGAGATCATCGAAAAGCAGGACGAGGAGACCGAGCTCGAACCGCTGTATCGCGTCCTCGTTCACAACGATGATGTCACCCCGATGGATTTTGTGGTACATATCTTGAAAACGATCTTTTATCAGTCCAACCCTAAAGCATTTGAGATCATGTTGATCGCCCATATTACGGGACTGGCTTACGTGCAGACTCTCCCAAAATCGGAAGCGCAGAAACGTATCAACAAAGCGCATTTCGCGGCCGGCCTGGAAGGCTATCCACTGCACTTTTCGATGGAGCCTGAATGACGACTTCCAATATCGATATGCTCACGCAAATCAATCTGGACGATCTGGTTTCATCGTTCGGCTGGGAAGATCGTCCGTTCCTGGCAGGACTTCTGCGCCGCGCCTTCCAGTCTCCACCCCAGGCCTTTGCCCACCAGATGGTGGAATTCGACTCGGCCATCCCCGTCTATGGATTGGTGGAGGCGTCACGCCGCTCCATCCGGCACTTCGTCGATGACATCCGCATCTTCGGCCGCGAGCGGATTCCGGCATCTGCATTCCTCGCTCTCTCGAATCATCCGGGAATGACAGACACCCTCTCCCTGTTCATTGCGCTCAATCGCCCGGATCTGCACATCATTGCCATCAACCGCCCCTTCCTGAAAGCACTGCCCAACATGAGCAAGCAGCTCGCCTATGTGACCGGCGATGCGGGGTCGCGCTTCAAGCTCATCCGGCAGATCAGTGCTCACCTGCGCGGTGGCGGTGCGGCGTTGACCTTCCCGGCCGGGAACATCGAGCCTGATCCCGATCTTCAGCCGGGCGCAGTCGAGTCCCTGCGGTCATGGACGGATAGCGCCGGTGTATTTGTGCGCATGGCTCCTGAGACCGCAGTATTGCCAGTGCTAGTACGCGGCGTCATTCGCCGGAGGACCGCGCGCCATCCGCTCACCTATCTCAAGCGGGCACGCGCGGAACGTGAAAAACTGGCTGCTGCCTTGCAGCTCCTGGCACATGTGATGCTCAAGAAAAAGGACGTGCATGTGCGCGTGCAGATCGGCAATCCTATTTACACAAAGGATCTCGGCACAACCGAGACGAAGATCATCCATCAAGCAGTGCTGGCCGAGATGAAGCAATTGCTCGCGAATCCCTTAACCGGCGAAGGAGAACGATTGCTGTGAATTCTTCCCTGCCACCCTCTAGTGATGCCCAAGACAACCTGCTCAGCGTGCAGCCATCCGTTCTGGTAGCAAAGGTGGAAAAGGGGAGATCGTTGGGCGGCATCCGTTTGCTGGCACTCTACGCTGTCCTTGCAGTTCTTCTCTACTTTGCACTGCGCAATGCGCCGCTGGTCGAGATCTGGAGTTTGATCACGCAATTGAAGCTTTCTCAAATTGGATTGCTCTTCTTCCTCAACGCACTGGTCATTGCTGCCATGACCGCGCGCTGGTGGGTGATCGTCCGTGCAGAGAATCCCGGCATCCCATTCCTGCCGCTGATACGTTACCGGCTGGCCGTCTTTGGGCTGAGCTATTTCACGCCCGGTCCCCAGGTCGGTGGAGAGCCGCTGCAGGTGATCTACCTGCAGCGGAATCATGGAATATCTTTTGCCCGCGCCACTGCGGCCGTCATCATGGACAAACTGCTCGAGTTCCTCGCCAATTTCATCCTCATTGGGGTAGGCATAACAGCAGCCGTACGCGTCGGCTTGATCGCGCGCAGCAGTGTACAGGTGTCCGCTAGTCTGATCCCGATGGCAGCGGTGTTAGTCTGGCCGGCGATCCACCTGGTGCTTCTGTATCAGGGCAGATATCCGATTTCACGCTTGTTACGCGCTGCCTCGTCCCTGATCGGAAACCCAGATTGGGCGCGTCTGATCATGGTTGCGGAGAGAATGGCAGCTTCTTTTACACGTAGAAAACCAGGTTCACTATTGATCGCATTGGGATTCTCCTTGGTCGCCTGGGCAGGCATGGCATTGGAATATTTTTTGATCGCATCCTTCCTGAATGCAAGGCTTTCCTTTGAGGAAACGCTCGCTGCACTCACGGCCGCACTGGTCGCGTTTCTCATGCCACTCCCGGGAGGGCTGGGCGCCCTCGAAGCCAGCCAGGTGTATGCATTACAAAGTATGGGTTACGCCCCGGCCCTTGGCATCAGCATCAGTCTGATCATACGCGGGCGCGATATCTTGAACGGAGTGATCGGTTTACTCCTGGCAGGTAAAGGAAAGAAAAAGCACGTGGTAAGAGCCACGGCGTCAAAAAGCTTATAGATCAAGAAAAGGAGCTGAAATGAAACTTACCGGTAAACATTATGGGATCATCCTCTTCACCCTCACCACTGCCATCCTGCATATCATCCTGTTCCCGGATATTATGTTCACACTGAATGGGCTTGGCTATCTCGCGCTGCTCGCCGCGTATTTTCTGCCCATTCCATTCCTGCAGGAACGGCACAATCTGGTCTGGTGGGCACTGGTTGGCTACACCGCTCTCACCATCATCCTCTGGGTGATCATGGGCGAAAAGACATTTGTGCCCGGCACGTCCAGCGCTACAGGATATTACGCGAAAGCCGCGGAGCTGCTCTTACTGGTATTTCTGTTCGCCGACCGGCCCCAGACGCAACGAGCCGCCACCAGGAATGAGTTCAGTCGCTAGGTGCAAAGATCGACGACCGCTTGAACAACCCAAGGTAAAATGGGGACAGTGAAACGAAAAATTTTGTACTTCACCGCGCCGCGCCAGGTGGAGCTCCGTGAGGAGACTCTGCCTGCCCTCGGCGCGAATGACGTTCTGGTAGAGACAGTCTGTTCCGCCATCAGCGCCGGGACGGAGATGTTGATCTACCAGGGCCGCTTCCCGCGTGACCTTGAAGCGGACTCCGTGATTTCGTCTTTGCGCGGCGGCTTCAAGTATCCGCTTGCTTATGGGTACGCAGCTGTAGGAGTGGTGAAGGAAGTTGGCCAAGAGGTGAACAGGGAATGGTTGGATCGGCCGGTATTTGCATTTCAGCCCCACACATCACACTTCATCAGCAAACCTGATTCCTTATTCCCTATCCCCTACTCCCTTTCTCCTGAATCCGCCTGCTTCCTCCCAAACATGGAGACCGCGATCAATCTGGTCCAGGACGCGGCGCCGATCTTTGGTGAGCGCGTGCTCGTCTTTGGCCAGGGCATTGTTGGACTCTTAACAACATCAGTATTGCATCAATTTCCACTGGAAGCTCTGGTGACGGTGGATTGCTATGAACTGCGGCGAAAATCATCGCCCGTCACCGCCAGCCTGTGCCTTGACCCGAATTCTACAAACTTTCGAAACAATGTAAAAACGCTGCTCCACGGCCCCGCGGACCTGACCCTCGAGATAAGCGGCAGGCCCGAAACCCTGAATGATGCCCTGGAGCTCACCGGCTTCTGTGGGCGCATTGTCATCGGTTCCTGGTACGGAGAAAAACGCGCCGAGATCGACCTGGGCGGAGCCTTTCACCGCTCACGCATCAAGCTGATCTCTTCGCAGGTCAGCACCATTGCGCCAGAGCTTTCCGGCCGATGGGATAAGGCCCGTCGATTTGAGGCGGCATGGAGAACGTTGGAGATGGTCAGGCCGGAAAAATGGATCACGCATCGCTTTCCCATCGATCATGCCGAGCAAGCCTATCAATTGCTGGATGAAAATCCACAGGACACCATACAAGTCATTCTTACCTACAACACATGAAATTTCACTACACAGACTTGGAAACCTGTCACGAAGCGAAGGGCGTCGTGATCGTCATCGATGTGCTGCGCGCCTTCTCTACTGCCGCCTATGCTTTCTCGCGTGGCGCAAAGGAAATTTTGTTGGTCAGCACCGTGGACGAAGCCCTGGCCCTCAAGTCACAGATTCAAAATTCACTTGCCATGGGAGAGGTAGGCGGTCTCCGCCCGGAAGGCTTCGACTTTGGCAACTCGCCCACCTATATCAACCAGGCGGATCTTGCGGGCATAACCATGATTCATCGTACCAGTGCCGGGACACAGGGTGTGGTGCTTAGCCAGAATGCAGAAGTCATGCTGGTAGCCAGCTTTGTAGTCGCTACTGCCACCGCGCGTTACGTTGAGAGACTTGATGCGCCGGAGGTCACCTTTGTGATCACAGGTAGATCCTACAATGGCGGTGACGAAGATCTCGCCTGCGCTGAATACCTCGAAAGTCTATTGCGCGGCGATCAACCTGAGGAAAAATCCTTTATCAGGCGTGTCCTGGAATCGAAAGACGCATTTCCCCATCTCGACCCGGCCCAGAGAGATTATCCCCTTTCAGACCTCGATTTCTGCGCACAGGTCGACCGATTCGATTTTGCCATGCCGGTGATCAAAGAAAATGGTCATTACCTCATGCGCACCGACAAACCTACCTGACACTTGAGACCTGGAACTTGACACCTCAGATTGGAGCATCCACATGTACACACTTGGAGTAAAGCGGGATTTCATCGCAAGGCACTTCCTCATCGGCGGGGATTGGGGACCCGAGAATTTTCCGAACTCGCATCGCTACGTGCTTGAGCTGCAACTAGAAGGAAACGAGCTCGACCAGCACGGTTATCTGGTGGACATTGTAGATGTGGAGAAGCATCTCGATGAAATCGTGAACTATTACAGGGAACAGATGCTGAACGACAAACCGGAGTTTGCAGGCTTGAATCCATCCATTGAGCATTTCACGCGGATAATAGCTACCTCGCTCAGCGAGCGTGTTAAAGCAGAAAATATTTCCGCCCTCAAAGTTGTCCTCTGGGAAAATGACTCGGCCTGGGCGGCTTATGAGTTGAAGCGTTAGAGCACTTAAACCTTGCAACTTTCAAACCTTCCACCTCAATGAGAATTGGTTTTGTTATTTACGGCTCGCTCGATACCCTGAGCGGCGGATATTTGTACGACCGCAAACTGGTCGAATACCTGCGCTCCCAGGGCGATACCGTCGAGATCATCTCTCTCCCCTGGCGAAATTACGCGGCACATCTGATGGATAACTTTTCGTTCAGACTTCCCCATGTGGTTGCGAGCCGTAGCGCGGCGACCCTGGCACCGCCCGCCAGGGCAGGTGGGCAATCTCCCGATGATCAATTCGACGTTCTCATCCAGGATGAACTAAACCATCCATCATTGATCCTTGCCAATCAGGGCGAACATCCATATCCCATCGTTTCCCTTGTCCATCATCTGCGTTGCTCGGAACTGCGGCCAAAGTGGCAGAATACGTTTTATCGGCTGATCGAGAGGAAATATCTTCAATCGGTGGATGCTTTTATTTTCAATTCGAGGACCACAGCGAAGGTCGTCAACGATTTGATAGAAGAAAGAAAACTGAGCGTGATTGCTTATCCACCCACCGATCGATTCGGTGATCCTATTTCCCAAGCAGAGATTAGAGACCGGGCGCAGACGAGCCCTCTGCGTATTCTGTTTTTAGGAAATGTGATCTATCGAAAAGGACTGCATACATTACTGCAGGCTGTCAGCACACAGCCTGCAGCATTTTGCGTGGACGTCGTCGGTTCGCTCACAACCGAGCCGGCGTATGTAAAGCTCATGCAGGAATTGATCGCACAGAAAAATCTTTCCTCTTCCGTCTTTCTGCATGGATCCCTGGATGCAGAGCCACTGATCGAAAAACTCAGACAGGCACATGTGCTCGTCGTCCCCTCAAGCTATGAGGGCTTTGGCATCGTCTATCTCGAGGGGATGTGTTTTGGTCTGCCCGCGATTGGTACCACTGTCGGCGCCGCGAGCGAGGTCATTGAGCATGAGCGGACAGGCTACCTCATTGCCCCGGATGATGAGGCCTCACTTGCAGCGCATCTTACCTCCCTGGCGGAAGATCGCGGCTTGTTGACACGTCTGTCACTGAACGCTCGTGAACGCTATCTCCGCCAGCCGAAATGGGAGAAGACAGCCGCGAGCATTCGTGAATTCCTGCATACAATGACGAGGCAAGCTTTATAATCTCCAGTTTCTTTTACAAATATCATTATGCGCAAAGAGGCACACGTGGACCACTCCTTCCAGCAATACCTGTTATCCAAGCAAACCGTAGACGATCGCGCTCTAAATAAAGATGTGATCGACGCGTTGCGAGTTAACCTGCCGCCCGAGCCTATCACGATGATCGAAGTGGGCGCAGGGATCGGCACCATGCTCAAGCGTCTGGTCGAGTGGGAGATACTGTGCAGCGGCGAATATGTGCTGGTGGATGGCATGCAAGAGAACATCATCTACGCGCGGGAGTGGATCCCGCAATGGGCTCAGGCATTTGGACTGAGCGTAGAATGGATCGGACAGGATCTGCGGCTATTCGGCTCCGGGCATGATCTGAAGATCCGCCTGGAATGCGCCGACGCATTCGATTTCATCCACAAAAACACGCGGCCCGCCGACCTTTTGATCGCGCACGCCTTCCTGGACCTGCTGCCCATGCCAGAAAGTCTAGAAAAGCTGCTAAAGCTCACAAACGGGCTCGCCTGGTTGACGATCAATTTCGACGGGGTATCCACACTGCTACCTGAAATCGACCACGCTTATGATGAAAAAATCGAATCGCTATACCACTCGACAATGGATACTCGTCTCAGCGGCGGGGATAGTCGCATTGGCAGAAGGCTATTTGAATACCTGCGCAATATGGAGGCAAGGATCCTGGCGGCCGGCGCGTCAGACTGGGTCGTCCATGCGAATGACGGGAAGTATCCGGCCGCCGAAAAGGATTTTCTACGCTTTGTTCTCGGCTTCTTTGCAGACTCGTTGCAGGGTTATGATGAATTGCAGGGGCCTGCTTTCAAGAAATGGCTTGCCCGGCGTCACGAACAGATCGAGTGCGGCGAGCTGGTCTATATTGCTCATCAAATGGATTTTTTGATCCGCAAACAATCGTGAGTATCTTCATAAGAAACAGGGAAATTCCACCGAAACGAATCTATAGTTCTTCCGTATAATGAGTACAGAGTAAAAATGGTTTACACGTATCAAATCGAAGGAATTGCAGTACAAACAGGCGACATCATCTGCACCATGAACGGCAAGCCCGATATCCTGCCGGGTGAGTTCTGGCGTCTCATCGGCCGGCTCGTGCCCGGGGACGTAGACCATGTGGCGATCTACCTGGGTCCGAACGGCCGGTGCGTGGAAGCAGGCGCGCGCGGCGTAATCACTTTTAATGTACCCTATGGACACTGGAATACCGAGCGCATGGCCCGCAAACGCGGCCTGCTGTTCGACACTTTTTACGGCGTTGCATCTCCCATCGATGGACTTGGACTCTCTGCAGGCGAGGAGTTCGAAATGCGCACCACGATTGCAGGGTACTGTCTCGCCCAGGTAGGCAAGCCATATAACCTGAATTTCCTGAACGCCGAGATGGAGGAGGCATTCTACTGCAGCCAGCTTGCCTATAAAGCCTACCAGCAGGTCGGCATTGACCTGAATACCGGCCTTGCTATGGAGCAACTGCCCGGGACCAACGCGATCATCTACCCACAGGAGATCTGGGATGGATTCAGTCATCGGGCTGCAGCGCAGGCGATCTCTTCAGCACCATTGGTTCATGCTCCTTCAAGAATATAAGTACTGCTCCTGCCGCCAGCGCTGGCGGCGGAATGCTTTTTAAGTATAGTGGGTATGTTATAGTCAGCAAAAATCTACAGACATTGGATTCATCTATGCAACGCCTCACAGGCATCCTGCTCATCGCGATATCCGCCGCGTCGTTTGGCACGCTGGCAATTTTTGGACGATTGCTCTACGCCGAGGGACTCGACACCTTCACCATGCTGTTCCTGCGTTTCAGCCTGGCCGCAATCGTCATGGCGCTGATCTTGATTCTGCGCAAAGAGCCATTGCCTCGTGGCAGAATTCTTCTGCAACTGCTCGGCATGGGCGGATTGGGATATGTGGCGCAATCCTTTTCTTTTTTGACTGCCGTCAAATACGCCTCGGCCGGATTGGTCGCACTGCTCCTGTATCTTTACCCGATGTTTGTTTTTATTCTATCGGTGATCATACTTGGTGAAAGAGCGACATGGCTCAAGATCCTGGCCATTATCCTCGCTCTGATTGGTACGGCGCTGACCGTTGACCCCGCCGGCGGCCAGTGGATCGGCATCCTTCTGGCCATCGCCTCCGCGTTGATCTATTCGGTCTATATCATCGTGGGAACGAATGTGATGAAACATGTTTCTCCCGTGCAATCATCGCTTGTCATCTTTGCTTCAGCGGGCACAGTATACGGGATGTTCACGGTGTTCAACGGCCCCCACTTCCCTTCCACAAACACGGGCTGGTTGGGCATTGCCGGCATTGTGTTGATTGCAACAGTGATCCCCGTGACTACCTTTCTGGCCGGTCTGGAGCGGATCGGACCCACGAACGCTGCCATGCTCTCCACACTGGAGCCCGTTGTCACGGTCCTGCTCGCCGGACTGATCTTTGGTGAACGCCTGCAGTCAATTACGATTTTGGGCGGCGTGCTAATCCTGGCTGCAGTCATCTTATTGACAAGGAACGAAGTGCAAAAGAACACAGCCACTAAAATTTCGCTGGCTGAGTAGCATTCTTGCCAAGACATCACCGGCGATAAGAAATCCGCATAAATCCGTGTAATTTATAGCAAAAAGTACTACTCTACTCAGCGCGAGAGTCGTTAGTAGTGTATAATCTTTTCACATCTACTACATCAGCAGTCCACCGCTGTTTTCGCGTTTGAGCACTTCCTCAATTCCCCAAACATCCAAAAGACTCTGAAGACAAGGAAATATTTTGAACTTCGAACAATTTAATTTGGATTCCCGCCTCATGCAGGGAATCACGCATGCGGGCTATGAAACTGCGACTCCGATCCAGGAGGCAGCCATCCCTGCCGCGTTGCGCGGTCGCGACATCATCGGCACGGCACAGACAGGCACAGGCAAAACGGCCGCGTTCGTCCTCCCCATTCTCAACAAGCTGCTCGATGGACCGCGCGGCATCCCGCGCGCCCTGATCGTCACGCCGACTCGTGAGCTGGCCGAGCAGATCTATCAAGTGGTGCGCGCATTGTCCGTGGGGACAAAGCTCAGAAGCACGACCATCTACGGGGGCGTCGGCGCGAACCGCCAGATCAAGGCGCTCAAAGAAGGCGTGGAAGTCGTCGTGGCAACTCCCGGTCGCTTGTTAGACCTCGTGCAGCAGCGCTATGCACGGTTGGAACGCATCGAGATTCTGGTCCTCGACGAAGCCGACCGCATGTTCGACATGGGTTTTCTCCCCGATGTGCGCCGCATCATCAAAGCTGTCCCTGTGCAGCGGCAGACCATGTTATTTTCGGCAACGTTTCCGCCCGAGGTGGAGCAGCTTGCCGCGCAATCGCTGAAGGATCCACAACGGATTTCGATGGGCTTGAGTCGCCCGGCGCATACGGTCACGCATGCGTTGTATCCCGTGGCCTCCCATTTGAAATCGGCGCTGTTATTGAAACTGCTTAAACAGACGGCGACCGAATCGGTGCTGGTCTTCACTCGAACCAAGCACCGCGCCGATAAGGTTGCCCGGCAGATCGCACATGCTGGATTCCGCGTAACCAGTCTGCATAGTAACCGCACGCAAGGTCAGCGCGAACAGGCACTGCGTGGATTCAAGACGGGTCATTTCCAGATCATGGTCGCTACGGATATTGCGGCGCGCGGTCTGGATATTGACAGCATTTCACACGTCATCAACTATGACATGCCCGACACCGCGGACGCCTACATTCACCGCATTGGTCGCACCGGACGCGCCCAGCGCACCGGCGATGCGTTCACGCTGGTCACCCCGGAAGACAATGACATGATCCGTGCTCTTGAGCGCATCATGGGACCGCTGAGAAGAGAGACGTTGCCCGATTTTGAATACAACGTTCCCGCGCCACCAAGATCTGCCTCTGGTCGAGGAGAAGGGACTCGCCCTCCACGTCCCCGCCCCACACCCGCAAGTTACGGGCACAACCGTCTCGCGCCGCGGCGCAAGAGATGATCCTTTGACGGAACCAACACTCAGCTTCGATGAAGCTGGGTGATTTTTATCCGAAATGCTCATTGATTTTTATTTACTTTTCCTGTAAAGTAAGCCTGTCTTCATCCCATGAACGATGAAATAGCGCACCGATTTCTACAAGGAGAACAAGTGATGAAGGAAGAAATTTTTCTAAACGAAGATTCTTCGACGTCCGCAAAAACACATGGGGAGGACCAGTACAGGACCGGGTTTATCCGCTGGCGAGCCACAGACAATGGATTTGCCGATTGGACGTTGAACGGCGTCAGAATCAAGGATGGCGCGCTGGAGATCGATCCGTCAACAGCCAGCCCAGGCGCGGACCCCTATGTGGCCGGCACCTACGAGGGAGGAAATTACTATAACGGCGGTTTGTTCTTTGTGGGGGAAGCCACCAGTCCGGAAATCGAGACAGGGTTCAACTATAAAGATGCAATTGCCTCTTGGAATGCATATACGCCCGCAGGTACCTGGCTGGAAATCCAGTTCCGCGCCAGATATGGAGAGCGCTGGAGCAAGTGGTACATCCTGGGCATCTGGGCGTCTGAGGAATCCACAGTCCGGCGCCATTCCGTCAAGGCGCAGGACGACGCGGACGGGCGCGTTGCAGCAGACACATTTCTTTCCCTGAATAAAGCAGAGGAAACGAACAAATTCCAGCTCAAATTCCGTTTGTTCAGCGTGGACGGAGTCTTGACGCCGAGCCTGCGAAATGCATCTGTGGCATTCTCCACGTCTGTTCCGAAATCTGCCGGGGCATCCACGGGCAAGCCTGCTCTGTGGAACACGTCCCTGGATGTGCTCCAGTGCTCACAAATGGTGTACCCAGACGGTGGCGACGTCTGGTGCAGTCCAACCTCCATTTCCATGGTTTTGTCGTACTGGGATGGTTATACGGGCCTGCGTGAGCCCCGCGTCCGCACGTCAGTGGAGAACGTCTTCGACTGGATCTATAACGGTCACGGCAACTGGCCCTTCAACACGGCTTACACCGGCACGTTGGGCTACGAAGGCTACATTGCCCGCTTCACCAGCCTGGAACGCGTCGAAGAATTTGTGACCGCAGGGGTACCCGTCATTGCGTCCATTGCCTGGAGAAAAGGCGATCTGACAGGAGCAGACATAGACAGCACCGACGGTCATCTAGTTGTAATTGTCGGCTTTGACGCAGAAGGCAACCCGATCGTCAATGACCCCGCGGTGCCCGAGGATGAGCGTGCGCGGCGAACGTATCTACGCTCTGAGTTCGAGCCGCTCTGGTTGCGAGCCTCCGGCGGCACCGTATACTTGATCTACCCGGAAGGCAAGCCGGTGCCTGCTCTACCGTAAATCAACGACCCGTCTCTACAAAGAGGCGGGTCTTGCTTTCGTCTTGGAGAAGAAGCAGGCTCGATCTCTGTCAGGAAAAACCCTACTTTGTTGGGGACATTCCTCATTCCCTTTGCACACACCAGCGGGTATAGTTTAAATACATCGCGGAACACCTTGCAGGTCTGTAGCGTCGTAGGAATGCATGGATAAGTTAGACTAATCACAGGCGGGAAACATTCGTCCGTTTGAAGGAAAGCAGGAGAAATGGCACGATTTCGGGATCGCAGGGACGCGGGCAAAAAATTAGCCAGGGAATTGCTAAAGTATGCCAACCGCGCGGATGTAGCCGTATTTGCCCTACCGCGTGGCGGGGTGCCCGTCGCCTATGAGGTGGCACTTGCCCTGAATGCTCCACTGGACGTATTCATCGTCCGCAAGCTGGGTCTGCCCGGGCGTGAGGAACTGGCGATTGGAGCGATCGCCTCGGGAGGCATACGAGTGTTGAACCACGACATTATTCGCATGCTGAACATCCCGGAAGAAGTGCTCGATCTCGTGGCCCGGCGGGAGCTGCAAGAATTACAGCGGCGCGAACAGGCCTACCGGGGAAACCGGCCTGCCCTGGAGGTTCGCGACCGAACCATCATTTTGATCGATGATGGCCTGGCGACTGGCGCCAGCATGCGCGCCGCCATCGCTGGACTGCGCGCCAGGCAACCTGCCCTGCTCGTTGTGGCTGTCCCTGCGGCAGCACGCGAGGTCTGTGACTCATTCAGGCATGAGGTGGATGAAATTGTCTGCGTGATGACCCCTGAGCCGTTCTATGGGGTGGGCCGCTGGTACGAAGAATTCGGACAAACGGATGACGAAGAAGTACGAATTTTGATAGAGGAAGCAAATCGTCAGGTTATGCATGGATAAGCGTCTTTATATAGAGGTACTATGAATAAGACAATTACTGAAAATCGATATGTGCAAATCTTAAGCACGGGGGTTCGGCTTGAGGGAATTGTAAGTATTCCGGATGAAGCAAGGGGATTTGTTGTTTTTGTACATGGAAGTGGTAGCAGCCGTCACAGCCCGCGCAATCAGTATGTGGCGCAAACCCTGCAGGAAGGTGGCTTGGCCACTCTGCTTTTTGATCTCCTAACGCCCTACGAGGAGGAAAGCGACCTGCAAACCCGCTACCTGCGCTTCGATATTGATCTGCTCGCCCGGCGCACAGCCGGCGTGCTCGAATGGCTGGATTTGCAGCCCTTTGCTTATGGTCTCCGACGCGGCTTGTTCGGCTCCAGCACCGGAGCCGCCGCGGCCCTGATGGCTGCCGCCGAACTGCCCTACATGGTAGATGCAGTCGTTTCACGCGGCGGCCGCCCGGATCTCGCGGGTCGTTCGTTGCCCCAGGTGGAGGCGCCCACGCTGCTGATCGTCGGTGGGAATGATGATGTGGTGGTAGATTTGAATCAGCAAGCACTGTCACAAATGCAGCCGGAAGCAGTCAAAAGATTGACCGTGGTACCCGGTGCATCTCACCTGTTCGAGGAATCCGGAACCCTCGAATACGCCGCGCGGCTCGCCCGCGACTGGTTCCAGACACATTTGACACGCGTAAGCGTAAACTGAGACGACAAAGCAGTGATTCACAGACAACCCGCCTCAATTCGAGGCGGGTTTTGCGTTTGGAACGATGTATAATTTTGAAGCGCTGAGTACATCGCAGTGAAATGGCGGAAATTTATATGAGTGCAATCTTTAGAAAAACGCTCTACTCAGATACTCTTCGACAGACTACCTAGAGGTCAATCCGTATGGCAAAACTATTTCTTGCAACCGAAGAAGGCATCGTCCTTTGTGAACATGAAGGCAACCAGTGGAAAGAGTCTATGCGCGCCCTCAGGGACTATTCCGTCACAAGTGTCACCGCACGTGATGACATGATCTTTGCCGGGACGGAAGGTGGCATCTTTCGCTCGGCAGATGAGGGACAGAATTGGGAGGAAGCAAGCAATGGTTTAACAGCCCTGCACGTTCGCTGGATTGCATATCACCCTGATATTCCCAGCCTCGTCTTTGCAGGCACAGAACCTGCCAATATCTTCGTTTCACAGGATGGAGGCGAGTCCTGGCGCGAACGCCCTGAGGTCGCACAACTGCGCGATCGCTTCCAATGGTCCCTCCCTTATTCGCCAGAAGCAGGATGTGTGCGCGGTTTTGCATTTCATGGCTCACGCATCTATGTCGCGGTGGAGGTTGGCGGTGTGTTGGTTTCCGACGACAGCGGTGAAACATGGCAGCTCGCCGGGGGCAGCGATGGGAACCCTGATCTCGAAGGTCCGCCGGAGCCGTTTATCTATCCGGATGTTCACTCACTGGAAGTTCATCCCTCGTCTGCTGATCTCGTCTACGCACCCACGGGCGGTGGCTTCTATCGCTCAAAGGATGGCGGCAAAACCTGGAAGCTATTTTATGACTGTTATTGCCGCGCCGTCTGGGTGGATCCGAACGATTCGGAGCATCTCATTCTTGGCCCGGCTGATTACGTAGATTCCAACGGTCGTATTGAAGAGTCGCGTGACGGCGGCCAGACCTGGTTCATGGCTTCGAACGGACTTAAAGTCCCGTGGCGGCGGGGTATGGTTGAACGCTTCTATCAGGCGAATGATGAATTGTTTGCAGTGCTTTCAAACGGTCAACTCTTTAATACGTCTGTCGCCTCTCTGGAATGGCAACGCGTTCTGCCAAACATTACGGGAATAAATGCAATTACACGTGCGGTTTAGCGAGGAGAGATTCCATGATGCGAGTTGCTGTGATCTCAGATATGCATGGAAATGACCTGGCCTTCGAAGCTGTGGAGGCAGATATCCAGAAGCAAAGGATCGATCAAATCGTCTGCCTGGGGGACGCGGTCCAAGGTGGACCACAACCTGCCGCTGTCGTTCAGCGTTTACGCAGGCTGAATTGCCCGGTGGTCATGGGGAATGCAGATGCATGGTTGCTCAGCGGCGAAGAAACGGCAGACGAGGGTATTCCACCTGAGCGCCTCAAAAAGATGGGAGAGATTCGACTCTGGTCCCTGTCACAGCTCACTGAAGATGACGTGGACTTCATCGCAAAGTTTCAACCAACGATTAACATAAATCTAGAGAATGGTCTTGAACTCTTATGCTTTCACGGCTCCCCCGCATCCTTTGATGATCTGATCCTACCCGCCGTGCCGGAGGAGGAATTTCAAAAATTCCTGGGAGTGTATGCTGACAAGATCTTGACCGGAGGACACACCCACGCTCAACAGATCCGACGCAATGGCAAGTATTTCTTCTTCAATCCCGGAAGTGTGGGGTTTGCATACAGCCACAATCAGTCCGAGCATCAATTCCATGCAGACCCCTGGGCAGAATACGCCATCCTCACTGCGAACATTGGTCAGGCCAGCTTAGAGTTCCGCCGCGTTCCCTTTGAGGCGAAAGAATTGATCCGTATCTACCGTGCAAGTGGTCGACCATTTGCCGAAGAAGCCATTGCACAATATTCTACATAAATACGAGAATCAAAAGAGCCCCGTAAAACGCGGGGCTCTTTTTCGTCTAAGACTAGTTGCTCATTGTGACGTTGGTCGCCTGCGGACCCTTCGGGCCTTGTTCCACATTGAACTCGACCTTCTGTCCTTCTTGCAGGTTACGGAAACCACCGGTGCTTTGAATAGCGGAATAATGGACGAAAACGTCTTTTCCACCTTCGCGCTCGATGAAGCCGAAGCCTTTGTCACCATTGAACCACTTGACCGTACCAGTTATACGTTCAGACATTGTATTTGCCTCCTTTGGCAATTTGAGAATATTGAGGTGTCCTGTTCGGTTCCATCGGAGGGCAAAAAAAACAACCCACGGATCAAACCGTGAGCTGCTGGTATTTGTACTTCCAACACGAACTTACTGTTATCCTACAAAAAGAAGGATAACACACTACTGGGGATAAGTCAATCAATATTGATTAGCAATATCTAAGGTTAGTGACGCAACAATAGATGAATTCTCTTGGTGCTATAATCTCTCTTACTTATGAACTTCCTCATTACTGGAGCCGCGGGATTCCTCGGCTCTTCGCTGGCCAACCAGCTTGCCCGGGAGGGACATCAGATCCGCGGGCTCGATGATCTTTCCACAGGCGACCCTAAATCACTCGGACCCGATGTCCATTTCACGCGCGGTGACGTAAGCGATCGCCCCAAGCTGTGGACTCTGCTGCAGGATGTGGATGTTGTTTATCACCTGGCGGCGCGTGTCTCGGTGCCCGAATCGATCACCTATCCGCGCGATTACAACAATGTCAATGTTGGAGGGACCGTGGCGCTCATGGAGGCAATGCGCGATGTTGGTGTGCGACGCGTTGTGCTGGCTTCTTCCGGCGCGGTCTACGGAGATCTCGGCGAACAGCCAATGAAAGAATCGGTGACGCCAAACCCGCGCTCGCCCTATGCGGTTTCGAAGCTTGCGGCCGAATATTACGTTCGCACCATCGGCGCGTTATGGGGAATTGAAACCGTGAGTCTGCGAATCTTCAATGCATATGGACCGGGACAACATCTGCCTGCCTCTCATCCGCCGGTCGTGCCGCATTACTTACGGCAGGCACAACGCGGCGGGACACTTGTCGCGCACGGCGATGGGAGCCAAACGCGCGATTTCGTCTACGTGGATGATGTAGTCAGCGCGCTGGTGGCAGCGGCAACCGCGCCCAATATCAATGGGCTGGTGATCAATGTCGGTTCAGGCAATGAAACAAGCATCCGAGATCTGATCAAAGCCGTGCAGGATGTGACCGGCAGCAATGCGGAGGTGATCTACAACCCCAAAACCTCCGGAGGCGTCTCCCGCCTCTGCGCAGACCTGAGCCTCGCCAACCAAAAATTAAACTACCGCCCCTCGATCGGGCTTACGGATGGCTTACGATTAACTCTTAAGCGTGATCCTCGCTTTAAGTAACTCACCACGGAGAACACTGAGCGCACAGAGTGTTAGGTGATTTTAGAACCGAAGTTAGGATCGTTTCTTTCAGTCTGGTCAGTTGATGGCCAAGGAAAACGAAATGCAAAAGTTGGACCTTGAGGAATTAAACAAAATTACGGAGGCGATTATTGGTGCAGCTATTCGAAGTTCATAGGCACCTTGGACCAGGCTTGCTTGAGTCTGCTTACCGGGAGTGTTTGAGATATGAGCTATTACAGCGAGGATTCGTGGCTCTACAGGAAGTTCCACTGCCACTAACCTATAAAGGTCTAAAGCTTGACTGTGGTTATCGACTTGATTTACTTATTAATGACGCAGTCATTGTGGAAGTAAAATCTGTAAGCGAGCTTGCACCAATTCATGACGCTCAACTTTTATCCTATTTGAAAATTTCAGGTGGCAAAGTAGGCTTGCTTCTCAACTTCAATGTGAAATACCTCAAACATGGCGGAATCAAGCGGCTCGTGAATTAAACTCTTTAAATCTCCGTGCTCTCTGTGAACTCTGTGGTTAAGATCCTCCCTCGTGATTTCTATAATCATCCTACATTGACCGTCGCGCGTGAACTGATTGGCGCGCGGCTTGTTCGTATTCTAGATGGCAAAAAGCTTGTTGGCCTGATCACGGAAACCGAAGCATATATCAGTCAAAAGGATTTAGCCTGCCATGCCAAGGCGGGAATCACACCGCGTACGGCTGTCATGTTTGGAGAGCCAGGGCATGCCTACGTTTATTTCACTTATGGCAATCATTGGATGTTGAACGTTGTCACCGAACGCGAGGGATTTCCCGCTGCGGTGCTGATCCGCGCCATCCAGCAGATCGAGGGCGTGGAGATCATGCTGGAGCGGCGAAATGGGCGCGATACCTTTGGACCCGGGAAGCTTTGTCAGGCCATGGGAATTACCAAAAGCGAAAATGGCATCGATCTCACGCAAACAAGCGGCGGCTTGTGGATCGAAGAGGGGGTGAAAGTCCCAAACTCACTCGTGACGAAAGGCCCGCGTGTGGGTTTAAATAATACGCCGGAACCCTGGCTCTCAAAGCCGTGGAGGTTTCTGGTGAAAGGCTGGAAGATCAATCCCGTGTAGGGAAAACAAACGGAGGAGCAATGGGTTTACTTGAAGGCAAGATCGCACTGGTTTTTGGTCTGGCAAATGACAAGTCCATCGCATGGGGCATCACACAGGCATTTCATCGTGAAGGTGCCAACCTGGGAATCAGCTACGCGGGCGAAATGCTCGAACGGCGTGTGAAACCGCTGGCAGAAAAAGTGGGCTGTCAGTGGGTTGAAGAATGCGATGTGGCCAAGGACGAGCAGATCACTGCCGTAGCCGAAAAAGCTGCTCAGCATTTTGGCAAAATCGATGTGCTGGTTCACTCGATTGCATTTGCAGGACGCGATGAATTAAGCAAACCTTATTATCAGACCAGCCGTGAAGGGTTTAAAACAGCGCTGGATATTTCTGTATTTTCGTTTGTCGCGTTGACCAATGCATTTCATGACCTGTTGAACCCTGGTGCGTCGGTGATGTGCCTGACCTATTACGGCTCTGTGAAGGTGGCGCCGCATTACAACGTGATGGGTGTTGCCAAAGCTGCACTCGAGTCATCGACACGGTATCTGGCGTACGATCTCGGACCGGAAAAGATCCGTGTGAATGCGATTTCTGCAGGCCCCATCCGCACACTGGCCGCCGCCGGCGTAGGTGGTTTCCGCGACATGTACAAGCACTTTGCAGACATGTCCCCCATGCGTGAGAACGTGACGATTGAGGACGTAGGCAACGCAGCGTTGTTCCTGGCTTCCGACCTCTCGAGACACATTACCGGGGAAGTGTTGTATGTCGATTCAGGATTTAACATTATGGGTGTGCAATTGGGGCCTAAGGATACGAAGGAAGAATCCGCAAGTCAAACGTAACAAGTGAGAGCTGGGGCGGGCTGTACGCATCAGGCGACGTCCGCCCCTTTTGTTTTAACGGTACAATTATCTCTATGTTCAGACGAAATAGCACCCCCTCCGAAACACAGCAGCCGGTACAGGCGGTCGAGCGCATCACCTCCGTGCTTGGCTCGGGTGTGATCTGGCATGGGTCCATCAACGGCTCCGGCGGCGTCCGCATCGAAGGGGCATTCGAAGGCGAAATCGCCCTGCGCGGCATGCTGGTCGTCGGGGAAACAGGGCGCGTCACCTGCCAGAATGTGCGTGCCAACACGGTGATCGTGGCGGGCGCGGTGCGCGGCAATATCACCACGCAGAAACTGGAGATCCGCTCATCGGGGCGCGTCTGGGGAGATGTGGTCACGACCGCTTTCGTGACGGAGGAGGGCGCCTTCCTACGCGGGCAGATCCGCATGGAGGAAACGGTCGAGCTCGACCTCGAGCCGGCTCCCGAGACCACACCCTCTGAGGCAGCCCAGGCCGAGTCCATTGCCTCGACCCCCATCATCATCCCCGAATCGGTCTCTGACGGGACGACCCGTAAGATCACAAAAAAGAAATAAAAACACAACCCTCGCCCCTCTCGATCTGAGAGGGGTTATCACATTGCTATGAGATATCGCGAACTCAACATCCAGACTCAGCGTGAAGCTCCCAACAACGCCCGGACAGAGGGATTCGCCCTTCTGGCCCGCGCCGGATACCTGACCCGCGAGAATGTCCCGACACAGCTGGGAGAATATACGCTAAAGCACCTGCGAGAGATGTCTAACGAGCCATCTTTCTTCTCTCATCTTTCATTGGAAACGATCGGCAATGACAATGAGATCTTCTTCCCCATCGCATCAGGTTCAACAGAAGTTGCGCATTGTCCGACCTGCAAATACACAGCTCGCCTTGAGCTTGCGCTCTTTACAAGAACTGCGCTTCCAACAGAAGAAGAACTTCCCCTCGAGAAAGTGCTGACACCCGAATGTCACACGATTGAAGCACTGGCAAACTTTCTCGGCGTTCCAAAAGAGAAAACGGCGAAAGCCCTGATGTACACCCGCTCGAGCGATGGTCAGTTCATCTTCGTTGTCGTACGCGGAGATATGCAGCTTAGCGAAGCAAAGCTGAAACAGCAGGTGGGAGAGGTTCGCCCGGCCACGACAGAGGAGATCGAAAGATCAGGGGCAGCGCCGGGATATGCTTCGCCGATCGGGCTGAAAAAAGCTTTCATCGTGGTCGATGATTTGATTCCGCGTTCACAAAATCTGGTCGCCGGCGCAAATGAGGCAGGCTATCACTTAAAAAGCACAAACTATGGGCGGGATTATTCAGCGGAACTCGTGGTGGATCTTGTACAGGTGAAAGCAGGCGACCTCTGCATAAATTGTGGAAATCCACTTTCCGTCATATCTGCCATGAGTTTGGCTACCCGCAATAGCTATCATTTCGAAAATATTCTGCTCGCGCTCGCGGAGGCAAATCATGATGCAAAGGGGCTCACTCTGCCCCGATCCGCGGCGCCATTGGAGGTCTATCTGATGCACGTGCCTGGCAAGGAAATGGATACACGCGCACAGGCAGATGAGATTTACACATTATTACGACAGGCAGGTATCTCCGTATTATTCGACGACCGCGATGAGCGCGCGGGAGTGAAATTCAACGATGCCGATCTGATCGGTTGTCCAGTGAGGATGACGGTCGGGGAAAAAGCTCTTAAAGATGGGATGGTAGAATGGAAGCCGCGCGAAGAAAAAGAGAACCGTCTTATGAGGCTTGCAAGCCTGACTGAACTAAGAAGTCGAAAAGAGTTTTGGGAACTGATCGAAAACACATAAGACAGGTTCGCTTCTGAAGCTTTCCCATGGACAACACCAGAGTCGGACACTTCCCCCCTGCCAAACAATTTGGGCTGATCTTGCACGCGGTCATGATCATGCTGCTTGCAGGACTTTCCATCTGGGGATTTCTAAATCTGACAAACGCACAGATGGGGCCGATGTTTGTTTCTTATTTGCTGGTCGCGATCCTGGCATTTGCTCCGGTGCCCTTCCTTGGCTATCGCGCCTTCGCTCTGTTCAAGGCGGATTACTACATCGACCGCGATAGTCTCGCCATCTTGTGGGGATTGCGGCTGGAAGATATTCCGCTCACCGACATCGAGTGGGTGCGCCCCGCCTCCGACCTGACGAATCCATTATCCCTGCCACGCTTTCGGTTACCGGGCGCGGTGTTAGGCACGCGCCGTCATCCCGATCTGGGGGCCGTGGAGTTCATCGCCTCCAGTGCGAAAAACTTAATTCTGATCGCGACCTCAAAGCATGTCTTTGCCATTTCACCCAGAGACGCAGCCTCTCTCGTGCGCACCTTCGCGCGCGCCACAGAGTTAGGCAGTCTCACCCCCACTGAGGCCAAGTCGGTCTATCCATCCTTTGTGATTACGCAGGCCTGGGAAAGTCCCATTGCGCGTTTCCTCTGGATGACCGGGCTTCTGCTCAATCTCGGGCTGGTTGCCTGGGTGGGCGTGCTCATCCCCTCCCTCTCTCAGGTCCCGTTTGGATTTGACCCCTTTGGTGTTCCCAATGTGACTGTACCTTCTGTACGACTGATCCTGCTGCCGCTGATTAGCGGATTGCTGTTTATCACAGGTTTTTTGCTGGGTTTGTATTTATACCGCTGGGACAAGGAACGTCCGCTGGCGTTCATCATCTGGATCTCCAGCAGCCTCAGCGCGTTGTTATTTTTGTTGGCAATCTTATTTCTCGTCACGACACCGGCCTAAATGCAAATTCTATACGGCTTCATTCTTGCAGTCATCGTTGCGTATCTGGCTTACCGCGCCCACAGTCTCAACAGAAGCGGAGCAATCGCCGCGATCGTTGTTGGCAACGTTATTTTTGGCATGGGAGGATTGCAGTGGGCGATCCTCTTATTGACTTTTTTCATCACCTCCTCCGGATTGAGCCGTGCCTTTAAAAAACGCAAACGGGGTCTCAACGAAAAATTTTCAAAGGGACATGAACGCGATGCGGGTCAGGTCTTTGGCAACGGAGGGCTGGCAACCCTGTTCGCCGCGTTGCACGCGTTCTATCCCGAATCGATCCTCCCCTGGATTGGGTTCGCCGCCTCCCTCGCCTCGGTCAACGCGGACACGTGGGCAACCGAGCTGGGCGTTCTGAGTCCCACTCCCCCGCGTATGATCACGGACCCGGGAAAACGCGTCGAAAAAGGGACCTCCGGCGGGATTTCGTTATGGGGAACCGGCGCCTCTCTTTTAGGCGCTGCTGTGATTGCCTTCCCGGCCGCTCTGCTTGCACCCACTGGCATGTTAAGTACCAATTACTTTTTACTAATTACTGCCTCCGGCTTGGCCGGCTCGCTCTTCGACTCCCTCCTCGGTGCAACTGTTCAAGCCATGTACTACTGTCCCACCGACAAAAAAGAGACAGAGAAACACCCGCTCCACACCTGCGGCACACAGACTGTCCACATTCGCGGCTGGCATTGGCTAAACAATGACTGGGTCAATTTTGCGTGTGGGGCTTTCGGCGTGATCGTTGCGTTCTTAGGAATGATGATCGCTGTTTAGAGGAACGCTCCATGAACAGACAAACAAAGATTGCATTAGCAGGCGGCGGAGGCGCGGAAGACTCCCGCCTTCTCGACGAACTTTTCGCGTCTTGGATTGGACCAGAGGGACAGCTACTTTATCTGCCAATTGCCCTGCGCGGTATCTACTCGTTTGAGTCATGCTATAAATGGATTACGGGAACCTTTTCCTCATTGAATATTAACCGCATCAAGATGTGGACCGATCTATCCGATCATCAAGCTCACGAGCTCAAAGAGTTTGCTGCCATCTATATCGGCGGAGGAAATACCTACTCGCTGTTGGCAGAGCTCTTACATAGTGGCTTTGATCGTCATCTGAGAGACTACGCAAAAAACGGCGGCATCTTATATGGCGGAAGCGCAGGAGCCATCGTATTGGGTAGGGACATCCGAACAGCGGCCCACGCAGATCCTAATGAGGTAGGCCTGATGGAAGTGAATTGTCTCAACCTGGCAAATGATCATGCTATCTGGCCGCATTACGAATCGAAAGACGATAAGCTCATCGAGGATTTTGTACAAACATACCAACTTCCCGTTCTGGCAATTTCTGAACGATCGGGTATCGTCATCGAATCGGGTGAGATGCGCACGGTAGGATTTGAACCATCATACCGCTTTGGCAACCTGGGAAAACTGGAAGTTTAGGAAACATCGCGGTCGCTATGGAAAATACATTGCTCACAATACTTCGCTACATTCTGATCGCATTTGGGATGTTGATCAGTCTTCCGCTCCTTGTTTTGTTGCTTTTCCTTCCAAGGACTCCTATTTCCCTTGTCGGAGGAATATATCTGCTTGGGTCTATTCTGATTGTGGTAGGTATGTTCTGTGCTCTCCGTTGGCCACACGTCTCTCTCATTTCCATGCTCGCCGGAATCATCATGATTTTGGTGATCGCTGCGGTGCGGATACTGTTTCCACCCTCGGGGACGCGAATTAATCTCATCACTCTACCCGGCCAATCGGGGCCCAAGCCCTTGAATCGCATCTTCAATGAACAAGATATAGTTCTTTTCGGAGCACAGGTAGCTCCCTATCTCGGCGCCATCTCACCGGCAGAAGAAAAATCGCTGGATGTCAAATTCTCCCAAACGTTCAAGGAAATGAAGGAGCAGGGAGTTACGCCTTTATCCCCTTTTCTCACAACCTACTTAAATCAACAGCATTCGAATGCGTTTGACGTGGTGATCTCCGAACCCCCATCAGGCATACAGGCCAAAAGTGCAGTCATATTCCTGCATGGCTTTGGCGGCAATTTCACATTGCAATGCTGGTTGATCGCTCAGGCCGCTGATCATATCAACGCCATCACCGTTTGCCCGTCCACCGGACCCATTGGCGCATGGTGGAATTCACAGGGACAGTCCAACTTGCGGGAAACATTGTCGTATCTCCAGAAACGCGGTGTGGAGCGGATCTACCTGGCCGGTCTATCCAATGGAGCCATTGGTGCGAGCCGCCTGGCCGATGACTTAAAAAATGACCTTGTGGGCTTGATCTTGATTTCCGGAGCAGATCCCAAAGCAACGATCACGGACTTGCCCGTTCTGATGTTGCACGGAAAAGACGATGAGCGAATCCCTGTCTCTTTAATGGAAGGATATGCGTCCGCCGCCGGTGGAACGGTCACTTATCATTTGTTTGAGGGGGACCACTTTCTCCTGCTTAAGGAAGCGAATGAGGTACAGTCGGTCATTACAGACTGGTTGAGGCAGCAGGAGGCAAATATCGATGTGCGATAAAAGAAACATCATGATCTTTACCTTAGCTCGCCAGCGAAGCAAAACAGGGACGGCACCTTACGCACCGTCCCTGTTCTGCCAATTATTGCGCCGCATCCCTGTGGGCTAAATACTATTCACTCTTGCTAATCCCCTTGCGCCTTCTCACTTACAGGCTTTACCGTCCTGCGATTCATTAGCTTCCACAATCCCCACAAAAGAATGGCCGGCGGCAGGAGGATGGGGATGAGCACCACAACCATCCAGATCAGGAAGTTGCCAATGCTCTGATACACCGCACCGACAGTCTCCCTTGCCTCACCAAAGGTCTCACCCGGACTCCACGGAATGGGCGTCGGAGTGGGCACGGGAGTTAGGGCAGGGAACTCGGGCTCGAAGTTGATCGTGATTGTCGAATAGGCAGAGCGGTCGTTGAGGTAGTTCATCCGTCCTTTGATCTGCTCGATCTGCGCCTCGATGTTAGCCAGTTCCTGATTGATGCGCAGAGCCTCGTCAATCGTCTTCGCATCTTTCAGGAATTCCTGGATGCGGGCGCGCGTGGCTTCGAGGTTGGTCAGCTGCGATTGCAGGTCCACATACTGCTCGGTCACATCATCACCAGCAGCAGTCTCATCAACCACGCGGATAGCCAGATCGCGCAGCCGGACCAGCGTGCGTTCGAACCCGTCCACCGGTACACTGATGGTGATGGACGCGTATTTCAAGTTATTGCCATAGTAATCCTGATACCAGACGCGCGAGCTGACGATGTACCCGCCCGCATCGCCAACAATCTGCGTGGCGCGGTCGATGGCGACATCGGTGTCCTTCACCATCAAGCGAATATCGGCATTTTTGATGATCATGCGATTGGAGCGTTCAAGGACAGTTAAATCCCCTGATGGATTCGAAATTTCAAACGCTGCGGCGGTCGGCATGGGCGCCAGAGCCTCTGCCCCGACAGCCTGTTCTTGCGGAGCATTCATCCCATCTTTTGCGGCCGACTCCTCCACAAAAGAAGACTCAGGCATGGCAGGTGCTTCTGTTGCCGCGGGCGCCTCCATGAAGACATCCGGTTGAGTGGCGGGCGCCGCACCTCCGCAAGCGGCAAGAAATAACATTGCAATGAGAACCAACGACATGAAGAGACCGGACCGGGTATTCATTATTCCTCCGTATGCAAAATGTTTTTGATTTTCGGCGTTAATCGAATGACGAAGGATGAATAATAAAGTTCCGCAAAAACAAAAGACATGACTCACCCCGAAACTAATTTAGGGAGGGAATGAGGGCGGAAGAGGAGCCAAAGGCGGGACAGAGCCAAGCGTAAGCGATAAAGTGGAGTTGAGGTTTCTCGGCTCCACTTTCCTGTTCTGTGGCAGAAGCGAGAGATGAGATGGAATAAGAAATCAGTGTTGGGGAGTAGAGACAAGAGGAAGGCATAGGCGAGGGAGGCAATCAACAAGAATTTCAAACGAGATTCCCAGTGGAGGAGGCGAGGAGACTCAAAAGCCAACTCAGATTTAGTGAAGCGGAGAGACATTTCAATCTGCCAACGTTTGGCGTAGGCAAAGACAATCTTCCAAGCTTGCTGAGGGGAAAGAACGGGTTGGGTGGTGAGGAGATACCAAGGTTTGCGTCCATAGCCGGGACGGGAAACTACCAGAAAGAGGGGGCGATCATCTTCAGGCAAATGAACCGGAAACGCAAGGATGCCTGTTTTGCATAGACATCTTCTGCGAGCATCCCAGACCATGCGGTATTCCCAGGAGCGTCTGCCCCGTGCGATTTTCCAGCCTTCCCGTTTGCTTCCATCGGGTCCAACCAAGTGGTAGCGGTTGTTCCAGCGCAAGATAAAACGCAACTGGCGATCGAGAGCCAAGATGGTCCACGGACTGCCTGCAAAGCCACGGTCCCAGATATGAATGACCTGCCTGCCCCATAATCTCGCTACTTTGTTCAGAATTTTGCCCTCTTCCAGACGTTTTTGGCTCGTCCACCAACTCAAATGGGCTAGCATTGGAGCACCTTGTAAGCCAGTGACCAGCAATTGCAGCCAATGGAACCCAGGCACAAAGATGGGACGTCCGCTGGGTGGATTGAAATAGCCTGGCTTGATCCGTTTCAAGCGGATGGCTTTGCTGGAACGCACCGCACACAAGCCTTCTGCTTGCAAACTCTCGCTTTTCTCCAGCACACTCTCATCCCAGATCACATAGGCTTCTGCTTTTTGCCCCCGCAACTCCCGGACTTTCTCATTGGCTCGTTGCCACAAGTAATTCAAGATCAAGCTGCTTTTCCATTTCCCCGAATGCAATAGACTCGCAATTCGTTTGACTCCCGCTGGTCCGCGTTCGCCTCCCAGCAAATGATCCCCCAACTCACTCAACAATAACCCATTGTTCCGGTGACGGTGCATCGGGATCACCAATACCAGATCTAGCATCGTCTTCACCAAGCGGCGATCTACTTTCTTATGCAAGTCCTCCAACATCGGCTTCAGATATTCCCAGCATCGGTTCTCCAACTCTCTCCCCGCTTGCGCTTTTTCCCCTTTGCTCGTACTCTTATTCATGAACAGACCTCCTGGTTCGTTTGTGCTCTCACACAAAACTGTACCAGAAGGTCTGTTTCTTTTCCTATTTTCCCCGTCCCTGAATTTCGGGGTTAATCATGTCTTTCTTCTTACTTCTCATGTTTTACTTTAAAACTACATCTGCCCTCACCACCCCCGCTCTCTCATGCTTCGCCAGCAATCTTACTTTTGTCCCTTTCTTCGCCTTTACTACCCACTCCACCTTAGCTCGCTCGGTCGTACCTTCTTCTGCTTCATCAGGGATAACCGTTTTGTACGCGCGGCCGTCCAGTTCGCCGAGCTCTTCACGTTCCTTGCCCGATTCCAGGGATGCACCTTTTGGCAAAGTGATCTCCGCAATAACACCGCGTGTCATCTTTCGTTCGAGGGCCTTCTTCGCAACATAAGTTGGGAGCCAACCTTCATTCTGGACCACGAGCCGTATGCGATAGGAGTTCGCTCCAAGGGCGGTAACTTTCGTTTCCAACAGAACAAGCCGCGGGGAGATGAGCGCGTGCCAGACGATCCATTCCGGGAATGGGCTGATTTCCTTCTCCAGAAATTCGAGCGGTGGATTGGTCCACATATGCAGGGTATCCCAGCCACCCAGTTCC
>DATHTL010000014.1:0-15661 GCA_035463255.1 Anaerolineales bacterium
GTCCACCAGAAGCTGTCTGACCTGGCGCTAGAGGCCGCGACCATAGCCGGATATACCCAACCTATTCCTGCCGAGATTAATGGATTTCCAACTGATGTTCTTCAAGGAACGTATCGTCCACAGCAATGGCAATCGTGGCGAAGCTGGTGGCGCCCAACGACGCGACGGAATGAACGTGCAACCAGCACCGATCCGATGCGAGGTGGCATCTCTATCTCAGATGAGTTCCGTCTGGCATATGGAACACTCGGAGGTAAAGTCTACGATCGCCTCACAGGCGAAGAGATGATTCTTAGCAACTGGCACGTGCTAGCAGGCGATTGGCGGGCGCGGCGTGGACAGCTGATCTACCAACCTGGACGGCTGGATGGAGGTACCTTCGCGAATGCATCTGCCTGCCTGACAAGAGATGCCATGGGCGACAATCTTGACGCCGCCGTCGCCACGTTGACTGGCCGTCGCCGATTACTCAACGAGCAGTTCGGGCTAGGACCAGTGACAAGTGCCACAGATGCCCAGCTTGGTGCTGAGGTTGTGAAATCCGGACGCAGTAGCTATATTACTTATGGACGGATCGTAGAGGTCAACAGTGTTGCCCGTATGCGTTATGGCTACCTCGAACGGATTATTCGAGACGTCATAATCATCGATCCGTTGAATGGTGGAGAGGTCAGCCGGCCCGGCGACTCGGGATCCTGGTGGCTCAGCTGGAGAACGAAACAAGCGGTTGGTCTGCACTTTGCAGGCAGCGATTTGCCGGAACGGGCTCTGGCTATCAACATGCCATCCGTCCTGGATGCTCTAAATGTTGAGATACGTGGCTAAAGGACTGGAAACAAATAGATCCATACCGGCAATGGACGCGCCAGCACCAGATGAATGAAGCTCTGATCAGGTGGATCAGAGCTTCATTCTCTTTGATGCCACAAACATGGAGGCGAATACATTACCTCTTGGAAATTTGATTTTGAATACAAGAGCTGGGTCTAAGGCGGGACGATCACAATGGGCTTGCGCTTTCGACTGCCTGACTGTGCAAAAACCGGCGAGGGCAGATTTTGCCAGAAGGTCTTCTTTAGAGCTTATTTACGTTTGCATTACCACCTTGATCGCCTTAGGCGCTCCCTTGTGACCGTCCGCGACTGCGATGGCTTGCTTGTACTCTTCATAGGGGAAACGATGGGTAATGAAGCCGTCAGTTGAATACAGGCCGCGTTTCATAAACTCGAAAACCCAATCATAGGTGTGCTTTTCCTCACCGGCAAAATGCTCGATCCCGTGCCCAACAACACCAACCAGTTCAACCTGATGGTACCAGATGGGAACCAGATCCAGGTTGGTCATGGGCATGAGATGTGAGCCAACCAGCACGACCTTCCCCATTGCCTTGACCCAGCGCAGGCAATCATTGAGTGTATCTGAATTGCCGACACAATCATAGATGATGTCGAACCCGCCGACTACAATGCCTTTATTCAACGGCGCAGAGAAGAATTTTCCGCCCGACGCTTTGGCTATGTCGCGATAGCCGTCGCGTTGATACAAAATGTTCTTCGCGCCCAGCCGCTCCGCCATCTGCGATTGAAAATCATAACGTGAGAGAACAGTGACTTCACAGTCGGGTTGAGCAGCCCTGACCGCCATGAGCACCGAGAGTCCGATCATGCCCGCGCCAATGACCAGAACTCTGGCACCCGGCTTTGGAGCATGCCGCAGCACAGCATGAGTTCCTATACCAATCGGCTCGACGAGCACCGCCTGATCCAATGTCAATTCGGACGGGCACAACTGCACGCCGGTCTCATGGGTGATGTACTCATCGCCAAACCCGCCTCCAACGCCGAGATAAGGGTAATCAGATTTGTGCAGGCAGAAGCTGGTCTCCCCCTGCAGACACATCTCACAGGGCTGCTCGAGCTCGAGATTCAAACAGTTCGCACCGTAGAAATGCTTGTCCATAATGACGCGGTCGCCGACGCGGAAACGCGTCACAGCCGGGCCCACTTCGGTGACAACAGACACAACCTCGTGCCCGAGATAGAAGCGTTGCACGCCGGGCAATGCGGCCGGCGCGACTGATGGATTTGCTTTGACAAAGAGCAGAGATAGATCCGTCGCGCAAATCCCGCAGGCCAGATTCTTGACCCGTATCCAGTGCGGACCGGGTAAAGGCAAATCGTCAAGCGAACCGGCACGGGCGACGGAAAGAGACGTCCAGACAAAATCTTTCCAGAATGGTGTGATGGCTTTTGTCAATAGAACTCGCGGAATGTGCTTGTCAACGTAGATGGTTCGCATTGAAATCCACGAATGGTGCTTCTCGAAAGTTGAAAGAATGCCTGGTTTCGGGCATTGTTCATTCAAATAGAAGAGTGGCTGGCGATGATGCAACGCTGTCCGACGGATTCGAATCGAAAGGGTCCCTGGGGAATTTCGTTCGTGATCTCGATATCCTTATTATCCATGGCTTCCCAGATTGCCTGGAAGGCCTGCTTCCCTTCTACCCATTTCTCCACGATCACCACGCCATGCCCGGGCAAAACGGTGAATACGATCTGACGAGGGTCATCCGGGTTTTGCAGCGCAGACGAGGCGGAGAACGCCTCTTGCACCGCCCGGTATTGAGCGTCTGTGGAACAGGACACGGGATAGTAGAGATAGCTCTGGGGCAGCGCGACATATTCCACGCGACCCGGGTCGAAGGATTTCACACCGCGGTGTCCATGCAGCTTGGAGCGGATGACCGGTACGCGCGCGCCATGCGGGAGAGAGATCGTAGGCAGCTCCAGGTCCATGCCGATCATTTCCACGGCTTCTGAGGAGGGCGGGTGGTTCGGATGCCCCTCCACGTGCCGAGTCAACGCGCCATCGCGCTCCGGTTTGATGCCGACGATCACAGCCAAGTCTTTGTCTGTGATATTTTCCTTGCGCACGGGCCGGGCGCTGCCGGTAATGGTTGTGAGCAAGCCATTGATCTGCGCGTTCCAGGTGGCGAAACATCCCTCGCTGTACTGGCTGGAAATTGCTTCACTAAACCCGGGGATCTCGGCAAGCTGCGAAACCTTGATCATCTCGGTGAAAAAATCCCGTTTGCCGAGCTCCTGGCTGGCCCGGGTCATCTCATTGATGGTGGATAACCGCAGCCACTCCTCCTGCTTGATCGGCGGCTCCACCGTCTGGTGGTTTGTAATTTCTTCGGTGCTGGCCGCCGTCATAATACGGGTGGCGATATCTTTGTAAAACGCCTGCGGATCTTCGAACTTGATCTGCGGATGCGCGCCCACGAGATCAAACAAAAAGGCCGACTCAGGTTGATCCCCGCCCATGACCAGCAGCACACGGATGCATTTGGACTGGATCTGGAGGATGCGCAATAAATACATGATGGGACCACCGCGCTTGCCCTGCTGGTGCAAGGTTCTGGAAGCCGTTTCCGGAATCCCCGCGAAACTGGTTACCTGCTCCGGGGCGTTTTCCAACACCTGCTGAGCCCTGGATGTCCATTCCGTGAACTGCTCAGGCAGCATATGCACGATGGTGAACACTGTGGGGACGTGTTTCAGCCGGTAGCGGCGCCGGGCTGTGAACATGAGGGCGTCACGCCAACTAAGAGGTTCTCCCGGCTTGGCGGTAGTTAGAATCACATTGGTTTCCGCCGCAGGGCTATCGGCTGTGATGTGACCTTCGCGTTGAAAGTAATCCATCAATCCCCGCGCGACCTGGTCGGCAAGCCCCTGCGAGGGACCCGGGACATACGAAAGGCTTAATTGTTTAAGCCAGGAGTGTGTAGGGGTATGTACTAACATAGGCATCTTTACCATTAACTGGAATTTAAATAAATAAACACCAAACAAAAAGATTGGTGCGAGAGCAAGCTGAGAATTTTATAAGTGCTTGGTACTGTAGGGGTCCAGGGCGTCGCGTAAACCATCCCCCACGAAGTTGATGCCCAGCACCGTGAGCAGGATCATCGTTCCGGGGAAAAACCACAACCAGGGCGCCGTTTCCAAATATTGATAGGCGCCATCCAGCATATTCCCCCATGTCGCCGTAGCGCCCTGCACCCCCAGGCCGAGAAAACTTACATATGCCTCTGAGAGGATCGCGTTCGCCACGCCAAGCGTCGCGCTGACGATCAGAGGAGCAATGGTGTTTGGCAACAGGTGCAGGAAAATGATGCGTCCATCGGATGCGCCCAGGGCGCGTGATGCGGAAACATAATCGCGCTCGCGTAACGAAAGCACATTGGCGCGTACGATCCGCGCCAGATACATCCATGATGTGGCAGCGATGATCAGAATAATGACAATGACGTTACCTGTTAACTCGCGGCCGAAGAAATGAAAGTCAGGTAAACCGCCGCTGAAAAAATGCGCGCCAATAATCAGCAGGAACAGGCTGGGAATATTGAGCATCGCTTCGGTGAAGCGCATGAGCACGCTGTCCACCCAGCCGCCGTAGTACGCTGCCAGTGAACCGATCAGCGCGCCCAGAATGACTTCCAGGGTCGCGGCAGAGATGCCTATCAGCAGGGAGATCTGTCCTCCGTAAATGGTGCGAGCAAAAATATCGCGCCCAATCACATCGGTGCCGAAGATATGGCTCGAGGAGGGCGGCTGGAGCTTCAGGCTGGTGTCATTACAGTTCGCCCAAGTCTCGCCGCTCACATCCTGTTTGATGGGGGTACAGTACCCGCGTGAAAACAACCCGCCGAACGTGATGTACAGGACCAGCAAAACCAGCAGCCCGAGCCCGAACATCGCCATGCGATGCCTGCGGAAGCGGCGCACGCCCACCCTCCATGGGGAGAGGGGTGCAGAGGCTGGCGGCTTGGTGATCGCCTCGTTGGGTACCGTTGCAGAAATGGTATCAGCCATAATAACCTTTATTCCAGACGAATGCGGGGATCCACGAACGAGTAAACAAGATCCGTGATGATCTGGAAGATCACAACTGCCACGGCGATCAACATCAAGATGCCCATGAGAACCGGGAAATCTGCCCGAGCAGTATGATCGATAAACAAACGTCCCATCCCCGGCCAGGCGAAGATGCGCTCGGTGACTACGGCGCCTGCCAGCAAGAAGGGAATATCCAGTCCGATGAGGGTGATAAATGGCAGAGCTGCATTGGGCAATGCATGGCGCATGACAACCGCGAAGGCCCGCACCCCCTTGGCGCGCGCGGTGCGCACGTAGTCCTGGCTGAGAACTTCCAGCACGCTCGATCGCACGAAGCGGCTGTAGCCTGCGGTGCTGATGATCGCCAGGGTGGTCACAGGCAGGATCATATGTCTGGCCAGTTCTGCGGGAGTCTTCCCCACCTGCGGATCGAACATGCCAACGGTAGGCAGGTAAGGCAGTCCCCACTCACGGAAATTGACCGCGAAAATATACATTAACATCAACGCCAGCCAGAAGACCGGCATGGAATAGCCCACAAACGAGAGCCCGGTGACAAAATTATCAAAAAATGAATAAGGACGCAGGGCAGAATACAAACCGATCCCCAGCGAAAGAATAATAATGATGATCTCGGCAGTGATCATGAGCAGCAATGTGTTCGGCAAACGATCCCAGATGATTTCCCGGACCGGCTGTTTCGTAACGAGTGAGTTGCCCCAATCTCCGCGCAAGATACCTTTGCGCTTGCCGTATGTCTCCGGCACACCGTCACCGTCCATGTCGATCTGCTGCCAGTCGTTGCCGACCAGCCAGGTGAGATACTGCATGTACACCGGCTGATCCAACCCCAACTGGCGACGGAGGCGCTCCTTGTCTTCGGCGCGCGGCGGCGTTCGGGCTCCCAGCGTCGCGATCGGGTCACCAAAGGACTGCATCAGCAGAAACAAAATAATGCTGATGATAAAAAGCTGTGGAATGGCCTGTGCCAGCCGCCGGAGAATATAGGTGGTCATAATTATTAATAAATCAGCCTGTCGGGTGCTTAAGACCCGACAGGCTGAAATTCGATCAGATTACTCGCTTACTTCCCATTCGTGAGCGTTCCAGAACGGATACACACCCGCGAGCTGGACATTCGAAACGCGGTCATTGATCGACCACAGATCCGGATCCTTCCACATCCCGATGTAGATCGCTTCATCGTACATCTTCTGCTGGATCTGCTTGTAGATCTCGATACGCTCTTCCGTGTCCAGAGTCGTGGCCTGCTGCATCAGCAACTCATCCATCTCGGGATCGCAGTAGCCCTGCCAGTTAGCGCCATCGGGATTGTCTGCGCTGGAGATCGAGTCACACAACCAGTTATCCGAAGACTCGGGATCCGGGAAACTTGTCGACACGCTGGAATATTCGGCGATGTCATAGAGACCCTGGGCCTGCGGGCCGTTGTCGTTGTAGCCATTCCAGTACACATCGCTGGAGTAGTTCACCAGCTCGGCGCCAATGCCCACCAGGCTCCACTGCTGCTGAACGACCGCCTGCACGTTCTGACGCAGCTCACGATCGTTCGTGATGTAGCGCAGGACAAGCTCAACGCCATCCTTATCGCGGGTGCCATCGCCGTTGCTGTCCACCCAGCCGGCTTCATCCAGCAAGCGCTGGGCCTCGTCCGGGTCATAGGGATAAGGCTCGATATCGGTATTGCCGTACGGTGGATTGTTATCCCAGAAATTGGCGTTGACCGGGTTGACGCTGTCATCCAACAGATCACCGACAATCGTAAAACGATCGGTGGCAAACGCAAGCGCCTTGCGGACGTTCACATCCAGCATAGCGGGATGAGCGGTTTCGGGATTCACATTGAGGAACCAGCCCTCACTATAACCAGAGGCAACGGCAACCACATCCACATCTCCGCCTGCCTCGAGGGTTGGGATCTGATCCGACGAGAGGAATACGCCAATGTCCGTATCCCCGGCGATGATGGCAGCTTCCTGGGCGGCGTCATCAGGAACGATGCGGATGAAGACTTGCTCGACCTTCGGCGGCTGGATCCAGTTGGGGTTGGCAACAAAGGAGATGTGACTACCGGTTTCCCACTCATTGAAGACAAACGGTCCGACACCCACCGTTGGAGCGCGATTCCACTCGGCATTATCGATCGTGCCCTCGCTGTCGAAGACTGGCTGCAGAATGTGCTTCGGCAGAACAAAGTAAAAGAGGGTAGTCAGCCAGGCGGCAAAAGGCTCGTTGAAGGTCACAACCACGGTTGTGGCATCCGGCGCTTCCACGCTGGCAACATAATCTTCATAAGGATAGCGGCTCTGGACCACGTTCTGTTCAGACATGATCATGTCATACGTAAAGACGAAGTCCTCTGACGTAAGCGGTTCGCCATCGCTCCAGGTAATGTCATCACGCAGATTGATCGTGACCGTTGTGCCATCTTCGCTGAGACCACCGTTTTCCGTGCTGGGGATTTCAGTCACCAGAACCGGCACAGGCTGCGCCTCCACATCGAAGGTCCAGGCCGGCTTTAACCAGAATTCGCGCAGGATGCCCGAGAAGAACATCTGCGTGTAGAGCGGGTTCAGGTTATCAGGTTCCTGCGTAAAGGTGATGGTCACGGTCCCGCTTGCTTCCGATGCGGGTGCTTCTGTAGCTGCAGAAGGCTCAGTGGCGGCAGGTTCGGTTGCTTCCCCCTCAGCGGGCTCGGTTATGGCTGGCGGCTCTTCGGTTGCCGGAGCAGCGCCGCCACATGCTGCCAGGATCATGCTGGCCAGCACAACAAGCGACAACAAAAGGTACAGGTTACGTTTCACGGTTCTCCTCCTGAGAGAATTTAGGTCAATTATCTACGGTTAGGAACATCAGAAAGAATTAGTCGTCGCGGAACCTCCTTCCCAATGAATTGGAAGAGACATATCACCTACTCTGCACCGGCCGTGCGTGATCCGGTCGATAATATTGTAATCCACAACGCGTCTTTTTCAAGCTTCTCAGGAACCATAAGGCGATAAGGCTTCAGGCTGCCAACCAGCAGGCCACCCAGTGATTCACCTGGACCTCGCGAAAATCGGGCTCCTCCTGGGAACAGATATCCTTTGCCACCGGACAACGTGTGTGGAACCGGCAGCCTGTCGGCGGATTAAGAGGGCTGGGGATATCTCCCTTGAGAAGGGTACGCTCTCGCTTCAGGCGCGGGTTGGGAACTGGAATCGCCGACAGCAGCGCCCTGGTATAGGGATGCATGGGATTTCTGTACAAGTCATCCCGCGTGGTGAGCTCAACGATCTTGCCAAGGTACATCACCGCGACCCGGTCCGAGATGTGATGGACAACGCTCAGGTTGTGAGCAATGAACAGATAGGTGAGATTGAACTCGGCCTGCGCTTCTTTCAGTATGTTTAAGATCTGCGACTGAATAGAAACATCCAGCGCGGACACAGGCTCATCGCAAACGATAAATTTGGGCGTGAGCGCCAGCGCCCGTGCGATGCCAATGCGCTGGCGCTGTCCGCCTGAAAATTCATGTGGGTAGCGCCGGGCATGATAAGACTCGAGCCCTACCCACTGCAATACCTTGAGCATCATTTCCAGGCGCTGTTCTGGCGTGCCGATGCCATGGATGTTCAGTCCTTCCATGACGGAGTCACCGATCGGCGCCCGGGGGTCCAGTGAAGCGTAGGGATCCTGGAAGATGATCTGCATCTCACGGCGCACATCTTTCATTTCCCGCCCACTTAACTTCGTGATCTCCCGCCCCTCGAAAGTGACCGAGCCTGCAGTGGGCTCGATCAACCGAAGCATGGCGCGTCCAACCGTTGTTTTTCCACAGCCTGTCTCGCCGACCAACCCCAACGTTTCACCTTCCGAAATCGTGAAACTGACATCGTCCACGGCCCGAACGGAATTGACCGTACGCTGGAATATACCTGCCCGGACTGGAAAGTGTTTGGTCAACCCCTGTACATGAATCAGTTCTCGCTTGATAGGGGGGCGTTTATACGGATATTCATACATTCGTCAGGATCCTATTCATAAGAACAGTAACGCAATATAGCCCCCCTGCAGCGGTATTCATCACAAGTTATAAAATTGTCTCAGATCAGGTGCAGGATTATTAACTCACATGCGCCAGCCGTGGATCCAGTGCATCGCGCAGCCCATCGCCCAGCAGGTTAAAGGAAAGCACGGTGAGCGCGATCGCAATGCCCGGGAAGAAGACCAGATGCGGCGCGGTGAAAACCTGGTTGCGTTCGGCACCGAGCATAGAACCCCACTCAGGGGTGGGTGGTTGCGCGCCCAGGCCCAGGAAGGAGAGCGCAGCAGCATCGAGGATGGCAGTGGCGATCCCGAGAGTTCCCTGCACGATCAATGGGGTCAACGCGTTGGGCATGATGCGGCGGAAGAGGATCTGCAACGTGTCACCGCCGAGGGCGCGCGTCGCCGACACATACTCCATTTCACGCACCGATAACACGCTGGAGCGCACCACGCGCGCATATGCCGGGATGGAGACAATGCCGATCGCAAGCAGTGCATTTTGAAGTCCCGGTCCGAGAACCGTAACAATGGCGATGGCCAAAAGAAGCGATGGGAATGCCAATAGAACATCCATTACACGCATGATGAGATTGTCAATCCAACCACCAAAATAACCTGCCAAAGCACCAAGCACAGTCCCAATCACAATCGCAAACGTAACTGTAGTAAAGCCGATCATCAGGCTCAGTCGAGCGCCATAGAGCAGACGGCTGAACTCATCGCGTACATTGCCATCAATACCCAGGATATGCTGAGGTTCCGTCGCAGGACAACCGAAAAGATGAATACAGGGATCCTGCCTGGCTTTTACCTTTTCTTTTCCCAGCAGAACTTGGGTTGGGTTGTATGGTGCGATCCACTGCGCCGTCAGGGCAATGAAAATAAGAAGCCCCAAAATTATCATCCCAACGACGGCTGATTTGCGCCGAAAGAGCCGCCGCCAAGTGATTTGCCAGAGGCTAACGGAATTAAGCGAAATGCCTTCCACATCCAATTTTGCGATCGTAGTGTCTGTCTGTATCATGAGTAAATCCTACTCCAGCCGGATGCGAGGATCAAGATAGGCATATGAAACATCTACCAACAGGTTGAGAATAACGAAGAAGACGGCTATTACCACTGTGAACGCCTGCACGATACCATAATCACGAGCAGTAATGGCATCATAGAGCGCGCGTCCTATCCCGGACAAACCAAAGACGGTTTCCGTAAGAACTGCTCCCCCAAGCAGGCTGCCCAATGAAAGACCGATTACGGTGACGATCGGCAGGAGTGAATTACGGAAAGCGTGCTTAAGGATCACTGTTCGCTGAGTCAAACCCTTGGCGCGCGCGGTGCGGATGTAATCCTGCCCAAGTATTTCAAGCATGCTGGAGCGGGTCATGCGAGCAATCAGTGCCATGGGGATTGTACTCAATGCAAAGGATGGAAGGATCAAATGGATTATTGAATCCTTGAGCAATTCCCAATTGGCAGTCAATAGCGAATTTAGGATGTTCAGCCGCCCAAGGAAATGCATGACCATCCCAAAACCTGCTTCAGGAGCAGCTATCCCCCATACTTCGTAAAATGGATCATTGGGAATACCGGGACTCACTCGTCCAGAGGGCGGCAACCAGAAAGGTGTATCCTTCAAGAGCAGGGAAAAGACAAAGGACAACATCAAGCCCAGCCAAAAGACCGGCATGGATACGCCAGTATTGGCCCACACCATGGTGAGCACGTCTATCCAGGAGTTGTGCTTGACAGCCGAAATAATGCCGAGTGGGATGCCTATGAACATACTGATGACTAGGGCCGAAAAACTGAGCTCGACCGTCATTGGCAAACGTTCCGCCAGCATACGGGTCACGGGCATGCTATAGCGGATGGATTGGCCAAAGTCGCCGCGCACCATCTCTCCCACATAAATCCCAAATTGTATATGGATGGGCTTATCCAATCCCTTCTCGCGTATGAAACGATCACAGGTGGCCTGAGAGGCCTTCTCACCCAAAATGGCACGGCAGGGGTCGCCAGGGATCAGTCGCGCGATTGCGAATGTCACCACCAGGATGCCCAATAAGACGGGTATGGATAAAAGGATACGGCGGATGATGTATTGAAGCATAATGAAGGTTCTACTTCCTGCAAATACGGTGGCGCTTACAGCGCCACCGTATTTTATCTTATTTTACGCGAAACCAGATTTACTGGCCGGGCTTGCTCATCAGACCCCAGAGTGTGGAGTAGTATTCCCAGGCATTGGTGTTACCTTTGTGGTAAGGCGAACCGATGTTCAGACCCATATCGAATGTTGCTAGAACATCAGCAGAGTCGAAATCACTGCCATCGTGGAATGTGACACCCTGGCGCAGCGTGCATGTCCAGACCGTCAGATCTTCGTTGGGTTCACAGGACTCTGCCAGGTGAGGTACGGGCTCTGCACTATTGATTGCAAAGCCATATAAAGGTTCAGTCACCTGTTCACAAGCGCGCAGCGTCTCACCATCGGTATCGTCGGCACAGAACAGGCTGATCGGCTCGGCGCCACCCATGAAGGTGAATACATCTCGTCCACCTGGATCACTGGCGTAGAACAACTCGGTGGTCAACGGGCTAGCTTGCGGGGGTTGGACATCCGCCAAGTAGGCCGCAGCGGAACCGCCATGCGCGATCGGCACCATCGGAACATAGTCGCGGATGGCATCGTTGATCTGGGCATAGATTGGCGCCGCTTCGGCAGGATCGGCGATCTGGCCACCCTGAACAATCAGGTCAGTATAGGTCGGCGACTGGTTACCAAATTGCGCTTGGGCTGCACCAAAGTGATAGTCCAGAAAGTTTGTTACATGAGGATAATCTGCGCCCCAGCCAAGCAGGTACAAACCATCCAGACGACCGGCGGCGGATTCCTCGATGAAGGCGCCGGATTCCATCACGACGATCTCAGCGTTAATGTTCAGGTTTTCCAGCAGTTGGGCCTGGATATCCTGCGCAACGTTAGAAACCTGGGGCAGATAACCGCGCACTACGTCGCGGTAGAACAACTTGGTCTCGAAGCCATCCGGGAAACCAGCTTCTGCCAACAGGGCCCTGGCGGCCTCAGGATCAAAGTCATACCATGGCTGACCCTCACAGGCATTGGGAATCGCGCAGGGTGTGAAGTGCGATGCAACCTCCGAACCAGCCGGATAGAACGTATCCACGATACGCTGGCGATCGATACCCATAGCGATAGCCTGGCGCACCTGTTGATTGTCGAAAGGCGGGAAGGTATTGGTCATTCCAACGTAGAAAGTGTTCAGCGCCTCGCGGATCTGCAAGTGCAGGTTGGGATCATTTTCGATGGTTTCAAAATCATCTGGGGCAGGGTTGTCAAAACCGTCAATCGTGCCAGCCTGTAATTCGGTCAGGCGAGCAGCCGATTCTGTGGACCAGCGGAGAACAAAGGTCTCAGCTTTGGCTGGCTCTCCCCAATAGTCGGGGAAGGCAGTAAAGGTGATGCTTTCGCCACGCGTCCATTCGCTCACCATGTAGGGGCCGGTACCGATTGGCGCCTCAAGCCCCTCAGTCGTACGGGTGGTATCGCCAGTCGTTGCCTCAATCCAGTCCTTGGAGTAGATGGCAAATGGGCTGAAGGCGATCTTCGAGAGGAATGCCGGGTCAGGTCGACACATAGTGAATGTAACGGTATATTGATCCGTCGCCTCGATGGACTGAATGAGGCCGGCGTAATCACCATTACATTCTTCCGCAGGCACAGAAAGGGTTGTCCCATCGAATGTTGCAATGGGAACATCGGGAACGGGGGTCGGTTCCGCGGGCGCTTCGGTCGGCGCTTCGGTGGGTGCCTCAGTGGCGGGCGCTTCGGTTGCCGGCGCTTCAGTAGGTTCGGTCACTACCGGTCCTTCTGTAGCAGGGGCAGCGCCACCGCAAGCGGCGAGGATCAGGCTGCCAAACACCAGAAGCGACAACAAAACATATAGGTTTCGTTTCACGTTTCTCCTCCTGAGAGAAATTTATTGGGATGGATTTAATTACGTACAGCGAGGGAATCGGAATGTATCTGTGAGGAGGCACCTCCTTCCGAAGTAGGTGTGCAGATTATACAGCAAAAAGAAGTTTAGTGAACGGGTAAGGGGATACCTAGCCCGTTTAATACTACTTGAGAGGGGTCTTTCGGCCACAACCCGGGAATTTTTGTATTGCATTTCGGGCACGTGCCTTCACCGGTAATATGATATTGGTGGATGATGTATCCGCTTCTCTGGACCAGCCCGTGATTGCAGTGTGGGCAAAATGTATCCTCATTCTCTCCCACCTGCCCGGGCAAATTGCCCGCATACACAAACCGCAACCCGGCTTCGTGCCCGATCTCTGCCGCCCGCAAAAGCGTCTTCGCATCGGTGTTGTCAGGATCGGTCATTTTATAATCCTTGTGGAAGGCCGTCACATGCCAGGGAATATCCTTGGAAACACCGGCGATGAAGCGGGCTGCATCCCAGAGCTCTTCATTTGAGTCGTTGAAGCCCGGTATCGTGAGAGTGACAATCTCCACCCACAGCCCCATATCGTGTGCGCGCTGGATTCCATCCAGAGTATTCTGCAGCACGCCACCCAGCTTGCGATAATTCTTATCCTGCATGCATTTCAAATCCACTTTATAAGCAGAAATATACGGGCGAATATACTCCATCACTTCTGGCGTGTTGTTTCCGTTGGAAACATACGCGCACATCAGGCCTGCAGCTTTGGCTTCCTTGAAAATTTCGACTGACCATTCGCTTGTGATCAAGGGCTCGTTGTATGAGGAAACCACCGTCGAAGCGTGCGTTCGATGGGCAAGCTGCACCATCTCTTGCGGAGAGATTTTTCGAATGTAATTGATGGACATGTCCGAAGAGGGATCGCGCATCGCCTGGGAAGTCAGCCAGTTCTGGCAATAACCGCAATGGAAATCGCAACCGAGCATTCCAAAGGTCAGTGCATTAGAACCCGGATTCACATGGAAAAAGGGTTTCTTTTCAATCGGGTCGCTTTGCAGTGCCGCCACATAACCCCACGGTACCTTTAGCTCCCCGCCTTCATTGAATCGCACCTGGCAAATTCCGCGCCTGCCTTCCCGAATTTTGCAGCGATGTCCGCAGGCGTAGCATTCGATTGTGTCATCCGAGAGTTTTCTATAGAGTTCCCCCGTCACCGTCAATGTATCCAGTAAATCACCGATTGTCGTAGCCATTCTAACCTTCTATTTTTCTCTACCGCTTGTTTCGTGAGTAAGTAAACATTCTGACCGTTTTGTAAGCTGAAACGCATCCTTCAGACTTACTTTAACAGGCGGCACTCTGAAAACCGTCATCCCTTATAATACCTCAAATGCTCACCGTTTGCATCCAGGCTGGCGGGGCGTCCTCACGCATGGGAGAGGACAAGGCGCTCAAGACGTTTCTCGGGCGTCCGCTGATTCAACGTGTGGTCGACCGGCTGACTCCCGTTGCAAATGAGTTGATCGTGACCACCAACCGCCCCGACGAATATCGCTTTCTGGACCTGCGCCTCATTCCGGACCTCAAGCCGGGGCGCGGAGCCCTGGGCGGACTCTACACTGCGATCGCTTCCGCTTCGCATCCTACTGTGGCGGTAGTAGCCTGCGATATGCCTTTTGCCAGCGGGTTGCTCCTGCGAGCAAGCAGCCGGATCCTGGTCGAGGAGGAAGTGGATGTCGTCATCCCGAGGTCCGAAGAAGGGTACGAGCCGCTGCACGCCATCTACCGCCGCGAAACCTGCCTCCCCGCGATCGAAACAGCCATCGACGCCGACCAGTGGAAAGTGATTGCCTGGTTTCCACAGGTAAAAGTGCGTGTCCTTACAGCAGAAGAAATCAAACACTATGATCCTTCCGGTCTGGCATTCTGGAATGTGAATACGCCTGAAGAATTTTTGAAAGCAGAAAAACTCGCGCAAGCTTAATCAGCCTTGCGAAGGCTTGTCCTGAGGCGTAGCCGAAGGATCTCAACCTTCGCAAGGCTCCTTCAATACCCTATTCAAGGAGACCTTCAATGACATTCGACCTGTCCGCCATTCGCAGCCAGTTCCCTTCCCTCAATCGCCCGGACATTTTCTTCGACAACCCAGGCGGGACGCAGATTGCACAACCATCCATTGACCGCATCAATCAATACTTGATTGAATGCAATGCCAATCATGGCGGCGCGTTTGCTACCAGCGTTGCCTCAGACCAGGTGCTGGATGAGGCACATCAGGCCATGGCAGATTTCTACAATGCCTCTTCACCAGAAGAGATCATCTTTGGCAACAACATGACAACATTGACGCTGTATATCAGTCGCTCTATTTCACGCGAATGGAAAGAAGGGGATGAGATTGTCGTGACCCGTCTCGACCATGATGCTAACGTGACTCCCTGGGTGCTGGCGGCGCAAGACCGAGGGGTAAAGGTGATCTGGGTGGACTTTGATGTGGAAGATGGCACCCTGAAGTTGGATGAGTTAGAGAAAGCACTGGAGCGCAAGCCGCGCCTGCTGGCTGTAGGCTACGCTTCCAATGGGCTCGGTACCATCAATCCCGTACAACAAATCATCAAGATGGCGCATGAGGCGGGCACACAGGTCTACGTCGATGCGGTGCAGTATGCCCCGCATGGTCCCATCGATGTCCAGCAGTTGGACAGTGATTTCCTGGTTTCTTCCTCTTATAAGTACTCCGAG
>DATHTL010000015.1:0-8635 GCA_035463255.1 Anaerolineales bacterium
AGCAAAAGCACCTTTGGCTGGGTCAGCAGGCCTTTTGCCACCACCACCTTTTGCTGATTGCCGCCACTTAAAGCAGTGATCGGCTGTTGCGGATTCGCCACGCGGACAGAAAGTTCCTTGATTTGCTGTTCGGTGGCGGCCTTTTCCTGCTTGCGCACCAGGAAAGCTCCCCTGAGATAGTTTTTCAGGCTGGCAAGCAGCATGTTATCCATCACCGAAAGCGTTTGCACCAGGCCGAACTGTTGGCGATCTTCGGGAATAAGCACAAACCCAGATTGGATGCGGTCCGCGATGGATTTTGCGGTTATGGGTTTGCCCTTCAACCAGATCTTCCCGGTTGCCTGTGGTCGCGCCCCCGCCAGACAGTCCACCAGATCGGAACGGCCCGCACCCATTAAGCCGTAGAAACCCAGAATTTCACTCTCGTGTAGTTCAAAAGAAATATGATCCAGGACATAACCGCCAACGCGCGGCAGCGTTAGGTCTTCCACCTTAAGAAGCACTTCTCCTAACCGACGTTCCTTGCGGGTAAAAAGCGCTGCCGGGTTTCGCCCCACCATCTTCTCAACCATCCACGGAACATTCACTTTTGCGGCAAATTCTTCTGCCACGTTGTGACCGTCGCGCAAGATGGTGATGTGATCGCCAATTTGGAGCAGTTCTTCAAGCTTATGTGAAATGTATATGATGGTAACTCCATGTGATTTAAGCTCGCGGATTACCCTGAACAATACTTCTACCTCGGCAGCGCTCAGCGCCGAAGTTGGCTCATCCATGATCAGGATACGCACGTCCTGAGTCAGGGCCTTGGCAATTTCGACGATTTGTTGCTGTCCAATGCGCAAATCACCCACCGCCGCATCTGGATCAATTTTCTGCTCGAGCCTGGTGACCAGTTCACGAGCGCGCTGCCTCTGGATTTTGTGAGCAATCAGGCCATTCCGGGTTGTTTCGCGCGCCAGGAAAATGTTGTCGACAACGCTCATATTCAGACACAGGTTCAATTCCTGGTAAATTATGCCGATACCCAGGCGGGTTGCATCCAGCGGGGAATGCAGCTGAATTTCCTTCCCTTCCAAGAGTAATTTTCCGCTCGTAGGCTGTTCCACGCCAACCAGGATTTTCATCAGCGTGGATTTCCCCGCGCCGTTTTCGCCAATGAGGACATTGACCTTGCCCCTACGCACGTTGAACGTGACATCGTCGAGTGCCACTGTACCGGGGAAAACTTTGGTGATGTTTTTGGCGCTCAGGATGATGTCATCGATTTCATTCAAAGCTGTATCAGGCCCGAGATCAAGAACAGGTGTCATATCAGGCATGGGTCATTCTCCCAATTCAATTTCGACCGGCACAATGTGGATCTCTTTGACATCGATTTGAACGAGGTTGAAAGTGCGGATGTTGAACGCGCCCTTAAAAGAAATCGCTTTGCCCTCCAGGTTATTCTTGTCCAGATTACCAAGCACCTGGGACAGCACGCGTTTGTTAATTTCAGAAGCCACTTTTCCATATTCGGTCTGCTCTTTGAAATCACCGAAACTAATAAAGCCCACTGCATCGCGTATCGAAGTCTCGTCACTGGGAATGCGAGTCCCAACATAAATGAGAATCTTGATCGGACCCCTATAATCATCCAACTCTACTTCGATCGTTCCCAGGCTCGTTTCTGTATTGACGTTAGTGATTTTGCCACTTCCCTTCACCATGTACACATGCGCCTCACCAACAGTGATGAGACCATAATTTTGAGCGATGGCAGTTAGCGTTTCTTTGGAAGCCGTTCCAGCTGCGTCCACTTCGATTTCAGACAGAATTTTTGAAAGCTCTACTGCTTTTTCATTGAAGGTCGGCGTTATCTTGGCATCCCACATTCCATCTACATACGAAACCGGATCAAATGCTTCACTCTGGGCGGCTCTTTCGACATCTTCGATTTTGACCACGGTGAAACCATAACGGCCTGCCAGCCCGAGGAATGTGAGAACTGCCAGCGCAACGATGATCGTGAAGGTAGATTGTTTCATGCTTTCATCCTCATTTGGGTTGATACAAAATTTGTTGTACGGCGGACTGCCAACCTGTAAACAAATCATTCGCGCGAAGCGGATCCATCGAGGAAGTGTATTCGATGAAGCCAAAGGGAAGTTTTTCCAGGTCTTCCAAAGAATTGTGGATTTTCAGGCCAAGACAACCGTTAAAGACAGCACCCAACGCCGATAGCTCAGGTGTTTGGGCAGCACGAACTTTCAACTGATTCAAATCAGCTACAAATTGCATCAAGAAAGCATTGCGGATCGCTCCTCCATCGGCATGGACCATATTGAGTTTTATGCCGGCATCCTCGCCCATTGCCTTGAGTACATCAGTGACGATGTAGCCGATGGATTCCAATGCTGCTCGAACAATGTGAGCACGGGTGGTGGATGGAGTCATACCTAGAATAGCAGCGCGGGCATCTGCACGCCAGTAAGGTGCGCTGAGTCCCACAAACGCTGGAACAAAATAAACGCCGTCACTATCGGAAACCGACCGTGCCAGCGTTTCTGTTTCAGTAGGATCTGCGATCAGTTGCAACTGATCCCGTAGCCATGAAACTGTTGCCCCGGTGAAATTAATTATGCCTTCAAAGGCATACGTTGGCTCGCCGTGTAAGACCCAAGCAAGAGCCGTGACAGTGCCACTGGCCGATAAACGTTTTTCGTGGCCGATGTTTAACAAGATGGAGGAGCCGGTGCCGAACGTAACTTTTGCACCTCCGGGCATGAAACATCGCTGAGCAAACAAAGCGGCCTGTGAATCGCCCATCACTCCAGAGATGGGAATTCTCCGAGGGAGAAGGCCGTTCAAGTCCGTATCGCCATACCAGGCGGCGCTTTCTCGCACATCGGACAATTGACCGAATTCAATGTCAAACACCTTGCATAAATCCTGACTCCAACAAAGTTTTTCAATGTCATAGAATAAGGTGCGGGAGGCGTTAGTATAATCAGTTGCGTAAACCTTGCCGCCTGTCAAACGATAGATGATATAGGTGTCAATCGTACCGAATAAGGCTGAGCCATCTTTCAGGCGAGACCGCAAATCGGGTCGCACATCTAACAGCCAGCGCAATTTGCTCGCTGGAAAATATGTGTCGATTTTCAACCCGGTCAGCTCATGGACGATTTTCTCTTCTTCAGCGGCTTCCAATTGCTTGCAGATATCAGTTCCGCGGCGACACTGCCAGACAATGGCGTTATATAAAGGCTGACATGTCTCACGGTCAAACAACACAAAGGTCTCGCGCTGATTGGTGAGACTGAGCGCTAATAAGTTGTTCCAATGATCAGAATGGCGCGTTAACAAAGTCGCAGCAACCCTCAGGGTATTGCTGAAAATTTCCTCGGCGTCATGCTCCACCCACCCAGCGCGTGGGTAAATCTGCCTGTGCGACAGCCATTCCTGGTCTAGTAACCGCCCCTCAGGTGTAAAGAGCAGGGCTTTGGTGGATGATGTGCTCTGGTCAATGGCGAGGAATAAGCCGTTGGAATTCACTATTCTGCTTCCTTTTCCAGGAGGTGTAAGGCGGTTTGTGTGAGGCCGTGCGGCGAAATGCCATAATGGTTGAAAATTTCAACTTGACTGCCTGTAACCGTATGTTCATCGGGAATCCCCACGATACGCAAAGGGCGAAAGATTTTCGCCTGCATCAAGAAAGAGGCTACCCGGCTACCCAGGCCGCCATTAACACTATGTTCCTCAACCGTGATCACCAGACTGGAGCGTTCCGCAGCCTGCCGTACACACTCCTCATCAAACGGGCGGAGGCTGTGAAGGCTCAAAACACAGCAGGTCAAGCCCTTTGCTTCCAGTTCTCGGCTAGCTAAATACGCAGGAGCCACGGTTTCACCGATCGCAATCAATGCAACATCATATTTTTCACGTTCTGGGGTCAGTTGGATAGCTTTCCCAATCTCGAAAAAGGCATTTGGAGCATGAATAGCTGGCATTGATTTCTTGCCAAAACGAATATATATCGGGCGTGGATGATGTACAGCGGCTCGAATGGCTTGAGTCGTTTCAAAATTGTCTGCTGGAGCGACAATATCGATATTGTTGATGGCTTGTAGTGCGGCAAAATCGTGTAAGGAATGATGAGTGGTGCCCAGGGAGCCATAACTCACACCAGCACTGATCCCAATTAGTTTTACTGGATGATCGGAGTAGGCAACGTCGTTTTTGATTTGCTCCAAAGCACGCGCTGTCATGAAACAAGCTGGAGAGACAACAAAAACTTTTTTCCCTGCGGATGCTAGTCCGGCAGCCACACCGACCAGGTTCTGTTCCGCAATTCCAATCTCCACAATTTGTTCAGGAAATTTTTCCGCAAATGGTGTTACACGACCTGACCCACGCGAATCACTCGTAACGACGAGGATATCGCGATCAACGGCGGCCAACTCCATCAGCGTCTGAGCAAATGTATCAAGGTTGGTCTTGCCAATCTCTAGATTAGAGATGCCCATCTGCTTTCTCCAAGTGCTTTTCTGTCTGTTCTAGCTCCAGCAATGCAGCGGCATATTCCGTCTCTGTGGGAACGCGATGATGCCATTGGATTTGGTCTTCCATGAAGCTAATTCCTTTGCCTTTGACCGTGTGTGCTAACACTAAATTAGGTCTTCCCGGTTCGAAAGGCAGATTTTCCAATAAAGTGACTAATTCTTCCACGTTGTTACCGTCCACATGGCGAACGGCATACCCAAATGCAATGAGTTTTGCCTCCAGGGGTTCCATATTCATCACATGTTCGGTGCGCCCGGTAATCTGCAGGGTGTTGCGATCAATAATGGCGATCAGGTTGTCAAGGCGATAGTGCGCCGCGCTGGCAGAAGCTTCCCAAATGGAACCTTCAGTCATTTCACCATCACCCATGATTGTAAAGACTCTATTGGGACGGCCATCCTTTTTAGCAGCCAATGCTATTCCCACCGCTACAGAGAGACCATGACCGAGCGCGCCCGTATTTTGCTCCATGCCAAAGACACCACGAGTAGGGTGACCAATAAAGTCGGAAGAGTACCTTTCAACATTATCGAGCAACTCAATGGGGAAGAAACCTTTATCTGCTAACACGGCATACAGTGCTTCGACAGAATGACCTTTACTGTGGATATAGTGGTCCCGGTTCACTTGGGTAAAGTTTTGGGGGCTGATATTCATGACATGGTTGTAAAGAACGTTAAGAATGTCGACACAGGATAGACTTCCCCCAGTATGCCCAGCTTTTGCCTTGTAAATCATTTCCAAGATGATCCTACGGTACAAAATGGATTTCTGCTTCAGTATCTTGGTCTTTTCTATAGGAATAGAACGAAGTGGTTTTGTTGTCATAATTGAATAGTTATTCAAGGTTGCAAGATAATTCAATCGATGATATAGTACTGGTATCTATTGAATAAATCAATAAATTTTGAATAAATATTCATTCTTTTGTAATTATTCAAGGAGAGGGAGATGCCCCGAGTTGATGAACTACGATTGATCACGCGTGTAGCACGCATGTACTATGAGTGGGAGAAGAGTCAGTCAGAAATTGCAAGACAATTAGGTCTCTCCCAGGCAACCGTTTCACGGCTACTTAACCGCTCTAAAGAAGAAGGGATTATTCGAATTTCGGTTAACCTTCCCAACGGTGTTCATACCGAACTAGAAGAGATTATTGTCAAGAAATTCGGGTTGCGTGATGCAATCGTTGTAGATAGCCTGGAGGATAATGAAAGAGTGATCCAGCGCGACTTGGGTGCAGCCACCGCCTATTATTTGGAATCGGCGATTCGACCTAACGAAGTGATTGGAATTTCCTCCTGGAGCGCTACTCTGCTAGCTATGGTGGATGCCCTTCATCCCGCGCCGCGAAAACATGGCGTCAAAGTTGTTCAAATCCTTGGTGGAGTTGGAAGTCCCTCTGTCGAAGCACATGCAACCCGGCTGACATCCCGCATGGCGCAGTTGGTCAATGGAGAAGCGATTTATCTCCCTGTATCAGGGGTGCTTGCCACCGAAGCCGCGCGAGATATACTTGTAGCTGATGAGGTAGCGCAGCAGGCAATCAGGCTGTTTGATCACGTCACAACTGCGCTGGTCGGAATCGGAGCGATCGATCCGTCACCCTTGCTGGCACAAAGTGGTAATATTTTTTCTCCTGAGGAGCTAGATTTACTTCGTCAGGAGAAGGCGGTTGGTGATATATTGCTACGCTTCTTCAATCAAAATGGGGAGCTGGTAGAGACCGGATTGGAAAAGCGCGTCATTTCAATGAGTCTAAAGCAATTAAGCAAAATAAGTCGAGCTATTGGTGTAGCAGGCGGTTCCCGGAAATATGCTGCTATTTTAGGAGCATTACGCGGTCACTGGATTAATATCCTGGTTACCGATCATTTCACTGCTAGCCGACTGGTCAACGAATGAAAGACCCACCCACTTATCTCACCATCAATTTCCGACGACCGCGCAGCGTGCAGTGCCTCTGCTAAATGCACGGATAGGATCCCCTCACTCCCCGCCAAATCTGCAATCGTGCGTGCCAGTTTCACGCTTCGCATGGATGATATGCCCGCGCTGACAGATTGAGCTGCGGCATCGCCGCCCGCATCAGGCTTTGACCTTCCCCGAAACTTTGCAGAATGGCCTAATCTCCCCGACACGCATATCCGCGTTGCTTTCGTCTATCGCCATAGAACCCGCACGGGCAGGGATAGTACACATTCGGATATCTTTTCATCCTCTAGTTGGTTATAATCTTTTTGCCTGCCCTACCCCACTGATCATCATGATTGACGTTTCAGTTCTAATTTTTCTACTTTGCCAAGACGAATGGTGAATGTAAAGGAATATTGATGCAAGCAGCCTTTTATGAGCGCACTGGCCCCGCAAGAGATGTTCTCCATCTAGCTGATATCTCAATCCCTGTTCCAGGTCCGGGTGAGGTCAGAGTCAGGCTGGCTTGGTCGGGAGTAAATCCATCGGATGTCAAAGCACGAGCCGGCGCGCGCACGAAAGCGCTGTCATTTCCGCGCATCGTTCCCCACAGTGACGGCGCAGGTGTGGTCGATCAAGTGGGTCCGGATATCCCCTCCACGCGCAACGGTGAACGCGTGTGGGTTTGGAATGCTGCGTGGATGCGTCCCTTCGGGACGGCTGCCCAGTATGTCGTGTTACCCTCTGAACAGGCTGTAGCCCTGCCTCAAAATACCGACCTGGCTGCCGGGGCGTGCCTGGGAATCCCGGCCCTGACGGCCTATCATTCCATTACAACCGATGGAGGCATTGAGGGAAAGCGAGTTTTGGTGGCAGGCGGCGCGGGAGCGGTCGGTCATTACGCGATCCAGTTAGCCAGGCTAAAAGGAGCCCGGCAGATCTTTGCCACGGTGAGCGGGCCGGAGAAGGCAACTGTGGCTCGCGAGGCAGGAGCTGACATCGTCTTGAATTACAGGACCGACGATCTGCAAAGAGCTATTCAGGATGCCACAGGCGGAGAGGGTATCGATCGGATCATCGAAGTGGATCTGGCCGCCAACATCAACACGGACATTGCACTCCTGCACCCGGATGGGGAAGTCATTGTGTATGGCAGCGGCGCTCATGAGATTTCCGTGCCTTTTTCCCCGGCCATACGCAAGGGGGTCCATATGTATTTTTTCATTGTCTACAACCTGAGCCAACCGGCACGGAAGCGGGCTATTGCGGATCTTTCAACGTTGCTGGAAGGCGATCACTTACAGCATAACATTGCCGCACGCCTGCCCCTCGCACAGATCGCTGAAGCCCATGAAGTGGTCGAAAAAGGGCAGGTGATCGGGAATGTAGTCCTTGCGATAGAGTGACTGACAGATGTCATAAGGCAGCTTGAAGCAATTTTCTTTGTTTTGAAGGGGTTACTGCATGAATAGATAGCACTACAGAGCGGGGCATCAGACTTACGAACTAAAAAACTCACTGCTACAACTTGCTATACGAATAATTTTTTCATCGCATTATTACATTTTTCCCATAGTCAGGTTACATTTCTCCCGACTGTGTGAAAAATAGTTGTATTTCTCTCACTATTTTGATATTATTTTCACAGGATGAAAAATTTATCACAAGATCATTCCCTGCCCTGGAATACAAATCCCCGCAAAGGGCAGCGAACCGAGGTCAATTCATGAAAAACACACCATTGCTCCAGCTGGCTCTCGATTATATCTCCCTCCCCAAGGCGATCGTTATGGCCGCCCAGGTGGCTCCCGAAGTTGACATCATCGAAATTGGCACCCCCCTCTGCAAAGCCGCCGGGCTGGAGGCAATCCGGGCGATCCGAGAGATCTGCCCCGATAAGCTGATTCTGGCCGATTTCAAAGCGCCGGATGTGGGCGGGCTCGAGGCAACGATGGCCTTCGATGCCGGCGCAGACATGATGACGGTGATCGGCGGCGCAACCCTTGCGACAGTCGAGCAGGCCCTGACCGTTGCCCGCCAGCGCGGCAAGGAAATGCTGATGGAGCTCACCGGCGTTCGTGACATCCTGGAACGAGCTGTCGAATGGCGCACGATCGGCGTCGAGCGCATTGTGTACCACCGCGAGTGGGATGCCCAGTCCGCGGGGCGCGAGTGG
>DATHTL010000016.1:0-11411 GCA_035463255.1 Anaerolineales bacterium
GGCGTTGAGCAACAGAAGAACAACCGCCCATCTTTTGAACGACGCTACATAATCGCCATCCCCTACCGCCATGGAAACTGGCGCGGTCAGCGGCACATGCGTATGAAAGATCGGCGTCACCGGGTGCCCGACAATTTCCTCCTGCAGCTTTTGCTGCTCTTCCAGGCTATAGATCTGATCAAAACCCTTCCTCTCGGCGATCCACCCGAAACTATAAAACCCCATAAAGTCTGAGCCTGTCCTCTCATAATGGTCTGCGATCATCCTTGACCATGAAAGGACAAAATAAAGAAATAAGGAGATAATGCCAACATAGACCAGAATTCGCCGAATGTTTAAAGTTCCGAAGTTCATGCGATGTAATCTCCTAGAATGTTGCTTGAACCGCGAGACAGTTTGTGATCACCACACGGCATCGATCATGATGGCCAGGAAAATAAATACGAGATACGTGCTCGACCACTTATACATCCGCCAGGCAACCTTATTGCCGCCCTCTTTCCAAACTGCCCAGGCGGCATAGATCAAGGCGCCGCCCAACACGAGCGATGAGATCAAATAAACGATCCCCGCCAGTTGGAGGATGGGAAGCAGCAATGTGACGGCGATCAGCTCCACCGTGTAGATAAAGATCTGTTTGCGAGTCTCCAACTCGCCGCGCACGACAGGCAGCATTGGCACCCCCGCCCGTTCATAATCTTTCATCCGCACAATCGCCAGTGCCCAGAAATGAGGCGGGGTCCACATGAAGATAATGGCGAAGAGGATCAATGCCGTCCAATCCAGGTGCCCGGTAGCCGCGGCATAGCCCACCAGGGGTGGAATTGCTCCCGCCCCGCCGCCGATCACAATATTTTGGACGGTGGCTTTCTTGAGCCAGAGGCTGTACAAGATCACATAGTAAATAATTCCAGCCAGCGAGAGCAGCGCCGCAAGCCCGTTCACGAAGCACGCCAGAACATAGTAGCTGGTTAAAGACAGCCCTAGACCGAAAGCGAGGCCTTCCGGGTTTGTCAACCGGCCGTCCGCGAGAGGGCGCTTGGCTGTGCGCTGCATCTGCCTGTCGAGCTCGCGGTCGATATACTGGTTTAGGGCGCTCGACCCGCCGGCCGCTAATGCGCCGCCGATCAGTGTCCACATGGTGAGGGCAAAGGAAGGCCAGGCTTTTCCGCCAATGACCAGTCCGCCGTAGGTGGTGATCAATAAGAGCCCTACGATCAATGGCTTGGACAGGGCAATAAAATCTTTGATCCGCTGCTTCTTGTCCAGATGTTCGTGACCCTGATAATCTACACCGAGTATGCCAGAGGTGTACACGAGCAGAAGTAGTGAGATCCATAACGCCGCGGTGGTGAGCGTGTGCAGGAACACAAGATGAGGTGGATAGCCCTGGGTCACCTGCATGGCTCCCACAAGGGCCTGCCCAAAGAACATCACGCCCAGGATGGTGGTCAGCGGCAGCAATACCTGTTGATGACGCTGTTCACGCCAGGCCTTGCGCAGAACGAAGAACATCAAAACAGATGCAATTCCCACCAGTAGAATATGGGCTTGCTTGAGCCAGCCCAACGGATGCGTGGGGACGCAGAAGGGAAAACCGTTGCAGTAGGCCCATGCTCCCGTAACAGTGACAATGCGCCCAAAGACGGTCAACGCCAGTACGACAAAGAATAAGACCAGCACAAGGCGTGCAAAAGATGATTTAAACGAGTACTTCATTTTGCGTCTGCTTCCTGTTTTCGCAAATAGAACGGGTAGCCAAGAAATAATATAGTGGCAAATGTGAACCACTGTAGAGCATACCCGAAGTGTGATCCTTCCGTCAGTTCGATCTCGGGCTGGAACGGGATCGGCGGCACACTGTCGTCTGCATCTGGTTGGGGCTGGATATACACCGGCAAAATAGGATACGGCACCTGACCCGCAATGCGGGTTAGATCGGCGTTGTTCCAAACCTCCAGCGCGGCACCGTTTTCAGGCAGCGGATCTGCCACCCCGCCGAAAGCCGGTTTGGTTCGCCCGAGCCGGATCTGTCCTGAGATATCCACTGTGCCCGCCTCATCATACTTACGCCAATCCGACGCTGCTGAATTGCCATCAGCGGGGATCCAGCCGCGATCCACAAGGACTGCCTGCCCACCGAAGCGCAACGGCGTCAACAGATGGTACCCGTATTGGTCGCTGCGGTACTGATTGCGCACTGCTATTTGATTCGCAAAATCGTATTCACCTTGCACCTGCACAGCGCGCCATTCCATCTCCACAATGTCTTCGGGCAACTCCTGATTCAAGTCCAGAATGGGCTGCGACCGGGCCCAGTCGACATGTGCATTGAATGTGCGGCGCTGCTCAAGCCGGTCCAATTGCCAGATGCCAAGACGTATGCATAAGGCGGTGCCGGCCAACACAAGCAGGGTCGTGAGCAGCCACTTGCGCTGGAACATCTTACGCAGGAACATTTTCGTTTTTCTTCGGTGCAAGCACGAGAATGTAGAGAGCGATCATAATCGCCATGGGAATTGCTACGAAGAAGATTCCGTACAGCCTGGTGCCTAGCGTTAGCGGCTGGCGCACATCGAGACCAAAATAATTTCCCGGCTGAAACGTGCATTCGTAGGCGAAGCTTTCTTCTTGATCGAGCGCCAACTGCGCCGAGGAATGCGCAGGGATCCATAGAGGTCCCAGTTTATGGTCAACCGAATCTTCATTACGAACGACCAACCGGTCACCCACCACAAAAGTCATGTTCTCCGGGATGGACGGTGATTGTTCATCACGCGCGATCTGGTCTGCAGTGCCGGCAGGGATGGTGAGCACGATCTCACGCGGCGCCCGAGCTGTCTCTCGCAGAAAGAGGAATGGAACCTCGCTCACAAGGACGCCCACCAACAATCCCAGCATCATGGAGAGAAGGAGCTTTTTTGTGACAGAGTGTCTGGTGTACATTTTTTCCTAACCACGTTCCTTAAGCATCAATTTCAGATCGTGGACAATATCGTCCACCGGTGTATCGAAGGGGAACGACACTCGCAAATTCCCATCTTGGTCGATCACTGTGACGCGAGCCGTGTGGTCCACCAAATATCCCGCTGCAGAGGCGCCCTCTACTTTTTGACGGAAGACGCCGTAATTGCTCCAGACCCTGGTTAACTCCGAGTCCGAGCCACTCAAGCCGATGAAGTCAGCATTGAAGTGATTGACATACTCCTCCACACGCTCTGGCGTATCGCGTTCCGGGTCGACAGTTATGTACAAGACCTGCACCTCGTCTGCTTTGTCGCCAATTTTTCCCAGTGCCTGGTTGAGCTCTGCCATGGTCGTCGGGCAGATATCCGGGCAGGAGGTATAGCCAAAGAAAACCATCACGATTTTGCCACGCTGCTCGCTGAGCCTAAACTCACTCCCATCTGCATGTGTAAGCTCGATCTCCGGGGCGACCGGGTATGGCTCGGCATACGTTGTCCCGCGAAAACTCGCGGGCTCGGAAAAGAAGTAAACTCCCGCCGCCACGGCAGCGATTAAGGCAAACAGGCTCAACCCCACCAAAAGCGTTTTTCTATCCATCACATTTCCTCTGAATCAATCGTCTCTCGCCAAAACTGGCGCTAAAATGCGCCTCACTATACTTCTATCATACACCGGAAAATCGGGGCGACCCCGTGCAGGCCGCCCCGATTTGAATGCTCGCTTCGAAGACCAGAATTCTTGCGGCGTTAATGCACGGCCGTACCGATCAAATATAAGGCAGGGTAAAAGAATATCCAGACCACATCGACAAAGTGCCAGTAGACTGCAGCCGCTTCGACAGGGTAACTCTTCACATCGTACAAACCGCGCCGCCCATTGATCCACACAATGGCGAGCAAGATCAGACCTGTGAACACGTGGAATGCGTGCATGCCGGTCATCATGAAAAAGACCGCGCCAGCGGGGCCGCTGCTTGGCGTCAGACCTTCATGGATCGCCAGGCGCCACTCCACAAGAACAACGCCCAGCAGAAAGCCCAGCCCGAGTAGAAAGGTGATGGCCGTATTATTCAAAAAGCCTTTCCGATCGCCATTCTGGATAAGCGTCTCGCCTCGATTCATGAAGAAGGAGGAAATGAGCAACACAGCAGTTACAGCCAATCCCAGCGTCTGGTTTAGCTCAGGCCGGCTCAGCCCAAGCAGGTTCACGCGCGCCGCCATCAAGCCTGCAAAGACGAAGGTGTCCGAAATCAAGAATAGCCACAGCCCCAGGCGATTCGTACCGGCTTTATAGTTATAGGAGGCATCGTCCAATTCCGATTCAAGGTTGAGCTTGTACACATGCATGTAATAATACAAAACCAGCCCCGCCTTCACAAGCGCAACGACCAGCAGCAAAGGCACCGCATTAAAGGAAATCGCTACGAAGAACTCAAGTCCCGTCAGGATTGCCAGGTAGATAAAAATCAGGATTCCCTGACCCAACATGGACTTATTATCGTGTGTATGTACCATTGTTCCCATTGTTTATATTTGCCCTCAATTAGTGATGTTGTGGCTCGGCTTCACGCAAGGGAGGAACCTCGAGATGCTTGGAGCCATTGGGTGAAAATTCCACATACTTGGAATCTTTCAAACCATAATCATACGGTTCGCCAACGACTTCAAACGGAACATCGTAATTGTGAACCGGCATCGGAGAAGGAACCTGCCATTCCGGCGAGCGCGAGTTCCATACATTCCCCTCCGCTTTTTCACCGTGCTTGATGCTATGAAAGAGATTGATGATAAAGATCAACACGGACAGTGCGATCAGGAACCCGGCAATAGTCATCAGAAGGTGTGTCAAGTCAAAACCAAGAGCCGGATCGTAATCCACAATGCGGCGGCGCATACCTCTTAATCCGATCACCATCATGCCCAGCGTCAAGAAAAAGAACGAGGGTGTCATTAACCAGAAGTGGACCTTACCCCAGAATTCATTCATCCGGCGGCCCGTTGCCTTGGGGAACCAGTAGTAGAGGGCTGCAAAGAACGGGAAGACAAACCCGCCGAAGATCGTATCGTGGAAGTGGCCAACGATAAAATACGTGTCGTGAAGATGTAGGTCAAGCGCAATGGCTGCATTCGGGGGACCCGTCAGACCACCCAGTAGAAATACGACAATCGCACCCAGCACGAAGAGCATCGGCGTGGGAGTCTCGATCTTTCCTCCCCAGATCGTCGCCACCCACGAGAAGAACTTGACGCCCGTCGGCACAGCCACCAGCAGCGTGCTGTACATGAATGGCACCCGCAGGTATTCGTTCATACCAGAAGTGAACATATGATGGGCCCACACTGTAAAACCGACCAGTGCAATGCCCAGCGATGACATGGCTACCCAGCGATAGCCAAACAGGGGCTTGCGCACAAATACGGGCAGTAGCTCAGAGATGATACCCAGGCCGGGAAGCACGAAGACGTATACGGCAGGGTGCGAATAGAACCAGAAGAGATGCTGGAACAGCACCGGATTTCCGCCTTTCGCAGCATCGAAGAAAGGCATGCCAAATAGACGCTGGAACATGACCAGTTGGAAAGACAGACCAATCAGCTGTGTGGCTGTGAGAGCAATAATGGAAGTGGCCACCGAGGCCCACACAAAGATGGGCAGCCGCATGGCGGTCATGCCTTTGGCTCGCATCCGGACAACTGTGGCAATCACATTCAAAGAGCCAAGAATGGATGACCAGCCGGCGGTGAAAACACCGAGGAAGAACATCTGCATGCCCACCGGCGCACGAGCCGAAAGTGGCGGGTAACCCGTCCAGCCCGTGTCGAAGCCACCCAGTACAAGGCTCATCAGAAGGAGAACTGAGGCGGGCACAGAAATCCAATATGCGAATGCATTCAAGCGGGGGAATGCCATGTCATGCGCGCCTACAAGGAACGGTACGGCATAGTTCATGAGTCCCGAGATCCCTAGCAGGATCGAGATGATCATAATGATGCCGTGCAACGACATGATGGTGTTATAGAATTGCGGCCCCGTCTGGTTGAACAGCTTGAAAGTCGTGGTCAGGAATTGCAGCTGAGAGGCAGCAAGCTCCGTACGGAAGATCAAGGCAAAGGTACCGCCGATCGCAATGAGGACCAGTGCAGTGACAGTATACTGAATACCGATCACTTTATGATCCAGTGAAACATCAAAGTATTTACCTCCGCCCGGCTCATCTTCATGATGCTCAGGGGTATCGATGCCGCGTGCCCATTGCATCCAGTCACTGACCACGCCGACCCCAAAGAGAAACGAGATGACACCCACCACGGCACCCACGACCCACGCAGGCTCGCTAAAAAAGAACGTGCCAAAGATGTTGTCACTGCCCATCAGTGCACGGATGCCAGTCACAAACAGCCCGCCCAGGATTGTGCCCACTACTTGCCATGCCAGGCCGCGTGTAATGCCTCTGTACCCATAGACGCCAAAGAAGAAGGCTGTTACGGAAAGCAGCAGTGCAAACGCAGCGGAAACCGAACCCGAATAGTTTACGGTACCCGAAATCAGTAAATCAATTCCCAACCCGATTCCGTAGCCGATGATCCCCGCGATCACCAACAACAGCAACCCTTTCCAAACTGGATTCATATTTCTCATCAGTTCCTCCGCAAGTTATCTCAGCGTCTTGATGTACGCGATGATATCTGCGATCTGTTCATCGGTAAAATTGTAGGCTGGCATGAGCTGGTTTTCAAAGCCGGCCACGATCTTTGCCTGTGGGGCCGCGATCGACTCATGGATGTAGTCCTCATCAGCAGTGATCACGCTGCCATCCGTTAATCGCTCTTGCCTTCCAAATAAGCCAAACCAGGTAGGCCCGATCCCTGCCGCCCCGTTGATGGAATGACAGGCTGCACAGCCATTCGCGGCGACCAATGCCTGCCCGCGTCCTTCAGGGGTTTGCGCCGCCTCCTGGGCAACCTCCAGCTGCTCTCCCAGCCAGGCGTCGAAATCCTCCTGCGATGTAACAATCACCGGTTTCTCCATGTAAGCATGAGAAGTCCCGCATAACTCCGCGCAGCGGACCATGTAATCCCCCTCAATTGTCGGTGTGATCCGCAATTCCGTGATACGACCGGGCACCAGGTCCTGCTTGACGCGGAACTCGGGCACCCAGAAGGAATGGATGACATCGTTCGATGTCATTCTCAAGAGCACCTGCTTGCCCACGGGCAGGTGCAGCTCGTCAGAAACAACGGTTACTCCGTTCACTGCGGGATATTCAAATGTCCAGGACCACTGAAGTCCAACTACCCGCACTACCATTGCTTCCGGATCAACCCTACGAGTTTCGGCCAGATTGACCGCGCCCAGATACGCGTACGCGAGAACAATGAACAATGGAATGATCGTCCACGTGATTTCCAGTCTGGTATTGCCTTCCATATGCTCGGCGTCGGTTGTGTCACCTTTTTTCCGGCGGAACACGATCAGGCTGTATATTAGCGGAACGACAATCAATGCAAAGAGAAAGGATATGGCTACCACCTCAAGATTCCACATCCAATCGATTTGGGTAGCCTGTGTGCTTGCCTCAATTGGCATTAATCCGGCTGAATCAAGTCCCACATAAGTTAGAACAGCCATAATGATCACTAAGATTCCCACAATGACAAAATGTCGTCGCATACCGTTTCTCTCTCCTCAAAAAAATCGTACGGGGTCCACCCCGGTCCAAAACCGTCTTAATGTACCAGACTTTATGATATTTGTCACGAATTTCACAGGATGAAAATCCGTTGCACGCGCCGCCGTTGCCCGTTGCCGCTTAAATGGCCACACCCAGCGCCGAAAGCACTTCGACGCTATGCTCTGCAGGGCGAACCTGCTCAAAGACCTTTACAATATTCCCGTTTTCATCGATCAGGAAAGTGGTGCGAAGGACACCTTCGTATTCTCTGCCCATGAACTTCTTTGGCCCCCAGACCTGATACAGGTCACAAACCTTATGTCCTTCGTCCGCCAGCAATGGGAAAGGCAGATGGAATTTCTTCTTGAACTTCACATGAGACTTCACATCGTCCGGGCTGACGCCCAAAATCACAACACCCGCCTGTTCATACGCCGAATAATCATCCCGAAAGTTACAGGCTTCCTTCGTGCAGCCGGGCGTATCATCCGCGGGGTAAAAGTATAAAACAATGTTTGTTCCACGAAAATCGGATAATTTACGCGGTACACCTGTATCATCAAGTAATTCAAAATCCGGCGCGGGAGTCCCAGCGGGAAGGGGCATGAGTTGGTCTCCTTTTTGTACGGTCGCATTATAACGTTAAACAAAAAGCAACGCACCTTTATGGTGCGTTGCAACGACGAAACTCTTATACTATTCCAATGTGCGGATAAAGGAGACCACTTGCCAGATCTGTTCATCGCTCAGGATCCCCTTCCACGCCACCATGGAGGTGCCGGGTACGCCGTCATGGATGCGCCAGAAGAGGAAATCATCGCCTGCTTTCGCCTGGATTTCTGCCAGATTCTTCGGTCGCGGCTCGAGCGCTTGACCGGCAGGACCATCTCCGTGTCCCTCAGGCCCGTGACACATCTCGCAGTTGGTTCGGAACAGCTCGGCCCCTTGAGCCGCTGCGTCCGCCCCGAGCGGGTTGGTCATCCCGGCATATTCAGCAGGGACAGGCGCCAGCGTAGCATTTTCATTGCTTTCAGCCGGTTGCTCCCCGCCGCCACAGGCCGCCAGCAGAGCGGCACTTAGAAAGATCATCGAAATCAACTTCTTCATGTTCACACCTTTTATATCGTAGTTTATCGCTGTCATAAACAACCGCCACCGTCTCGGTGGCGGTCATGTTTTGAATGCAGGTCCTACTTGAGTAGCCTTACCTTCTTCAAGGCTTCTTCCAGAGCATCAATGGTAGCGGGCTTGATGATCATGACGTTCGCCCCGAGCTTCATGACTTTCTTACGAGTCTCCGGCTGGTCATCTGAGGTGATGACAAAGACTGGCACCGGTATCAGGCGTGGCTCCCGCCGCAGGTAAGCCAGGATTTCGATCCCATTCACGCCGGGCATATTGATGTCGAGGCAAATAAATTGAGGCGTAAGCCCACCTGCTAAGATTGTCATGGCGGCGCTGGACCCGTATGCCAGACGCGTCTTAAACCCCAGAACATTTATCATCTGACCCAGAGCGTTGGCGGTGGTGCGGTTGTCGTCGATGATCAGTGCTTCGGTCACCTAATCCTCCAAAATAGTCTTGCCCATGACAGAGACATCGTATCCCGTCAGTTGGGAGACAGCTTCACGAAAACGGCGCTCCGCCAACAGACCAAAAAGAGGCGCAAGTAGATCACCCGCCGCAAATTGCTTCGGGATCACCAGGTCGTACCTCTCTTGAAATAATGGAATAAATTCTAAATCCAATGCCTGCGCCGCGGCAGCAATTCCCAGCCCACAATCTGCTCGACCCGACGCGATGGCAGCTGCAACTCCGAGATGAGTATACTCTTCCTGATCATACCCGGCAATCCGCTCTGGCGTAATTGTCATCAAGTTCAAATGGTAATCCAGCAGGACGCGCGTCCCGGCGCCGCGCTGTCGATTCACAAACTGGACATCCCCACGGGTCAGATCCTCCAGCCCCCGTATGCCCTTGGGGTTACCCCGCTTCACGATCAAACCCTGTTTGCGCCCCACAAGCGCAATTACCTTGACCGGGATGTTCGGCATATACTGGCGTATGTAGGAAATGTTGTACTCGCCTGTCTCCGGGTTGAGCAGATGTGAGCCCGCCAGATGAGCCTCACCACGCCGCAGTGCGATCAGCCCACCCTGTGACCCGACATTGGCCGAAGCTAGCCTGCGATCGTGCTCAGGCAGGAATTGTGAGAGAAGATCGAGGGTGAGATCATGCGAGCCAATACAGAAAATGGTTCGCTCGAGCTCTGCCCGGCTCCGATACAGCCGCACCTTGACCTGCTCCCCCGCTTCCAGACCCTGCACCCCGCGCGGGATGAGGGCCAGCCCGTCTGCCTGTACGAGGGAGGTGATCACACCGGCACCGCGCGCTAAAGGCGCAGCCAAAAGTTTATCGCCCACCTTTCCCACTGCCACTCTAACATAATCATCATCCCCCGGCGGCGAAACGATCTTGCGCGTCAGGGTCGCGGTCTCTATCTGCAATTCATTGACTCTGCGCCCCAGCCATTGAGCCATCAGAGGCTCGACGAAAATATCCACGGTCAGCGCGGCAGAGACGGGGTATCCGGGAACACCGATGATCGGTATCAGGTTCCGGGTTTCAGGTTTCAGGCCTTCCAATTCCCCATTGCTCATTTCCCATTCTCGATGAACCATCCCCAAAATCACGGGATGCCCCGGTCTCACCGCCACACCGTGGACGAGTAGTTGCCCTAGCTTCTCAACTACCTTTGCAGAGAAATCCTCTGCGCCAGCAGAGGAACCGGCATTCAATAAAACCAGATCATGCTCCTGCGCCGCTTCCTGAACGCGTTGACAGATTAAATCGAAATCGTCCTTGATGATCGGATACCGCGTCGGTTCGCCGCCCATTGATTTGATTTGCGCCGCGAGGACGAGCGAGTTGTACTCGAGAATGTCGCCTGCCTTGAGCTTGCTGCCAATAGGAACAAGCTCGGTCCCGGTTGGCAGAATTGCCACTCTGGGTTTGCGCGCTACGTTGATTTCCTGGTGACCCGCCGCGGCAATCGCACCCATATCCACAGGGCGGATCACATGTCCTGCCGGCAGCACCAGCTGTGTGGCGACAATATCTTCGCCCAAGGGGCGCACATGACTCCACGGCGCAACGGAAGCCCGAATTCGAATTGAAAGCGGCGCTCGAATATCGGGCGTAATGCTTCCGAGTTCATCCAGTGATTCCACATTCTCAATCGGAATCACCGCATTCGCCCAATCGGGCATCGGATCGCCCGTGTCGACATACTCAGCTTCGGGTCCGATCTGGAGCGTAATGGGTTTCGAGGGCAGCGCACCGTTTGTGGCAACCGCGTGCACCGCGAAGCCGTCCATGGCGGCTGCATGATAATGCGGTGAGGATATCTTCGCCCAAATGGGTTTTGCAGTGACGCGCCCCAACGTGTTTTCATCAAGCGGAACGGACTCCACCCCCAGCACACACCACCGATTCGCATCCTGCAATACCTGCTTCAGCCGCGCCTGTGCCTCCGGAAGAGGAATGTCATGAAGATAAACAGACATCAATTTACCAATGACTAATTACATACTACGCAAGCACTTCCACATCATGCGGACCAGACTCGCGCAGTCCCGCGCCTGTCATTCGCATGAAAATTGCCTTTTCCTGGAACTCTTCGATCGAATGCGCGCCGCTATAGCTCATCCCGGACTGTAAACCCCCGACCAATTGAGTCAACACTTCGCGCGCCCTTCCACGATAGGGAACG
>DATHTL010000017.1:0-13397 GCA_035463255.1 Anaerolineales bacterium
AATATCCACTTCTCCTTCACGCTCAGGTTCGGAGGCAATCGAATAACTGCGCTGCGCCTGATAGCCATCTGCGGCAGTCAGGCGGATATCGTAATGCTGCCCGGCACGGTGACGCATCCACATGGGGAGCGTTAGCGTGAACGACTTCACTGTAGTGGTTTCAGGCTTGACGTTTTTGACCGAAGCAATTTGCCAGTTGATGGTTTGTTTCATGGAAAACCTTTTTCACCTGATCAATCATTCCAGTATCTCTGTTCCTTCCACGGGTCGCCGCGGTTGTGATAGCCAAGCGCTTCCCAGAAGCCGGGCTTGTCTTTTTCCATCAGGCGAATGCCGCGCACCCATTTGGCGCTCTTCCAAAAATACAGATGCGGCACCACCATCCGCGCCGGACCACCATGTTCTGGTGTGAGCGGCTTGTCATCGTATTTCAAAGCAATGAACGATTGTCCATTGATCACATCGGTGAGCGGCATATTCGTGGTGTAACCGCCATCGCTATAGGCAGTGACGAACATTGCTTTGCGATCCAGCTCCACGTGCTCCAGCAACGTATCGAGGCTGACGCCATCCCACTTCATATCGAGATGTGTCCATTTGGTGACACAGGAAATATCCACCACATAGTTCTGCATCGGAAGCTGCAGGAATTCCTGCCATGTCCACGAAGCTTTCTCTTTCACGAGACCTTCAATGGTGAATGTCCATTGATCGAGTGGCGTGTATGGAGTTGGACCCGCCGAAAGGACGGGAAAATCATCCGTGAGATACTGCCCAGGCGGAATGCGATCCCTTTTCTCACCCCCGCGCCGTTTACCGACAAAGCCACGCGAAATAAATCGTTCCTCTGCCATAACTCCTCCTTTACCACTAAACCGGTTAGCCTTTACAACACCGGCAATTTGAAACCGATGCTTCAAAACATCTAAAAGACATCCGAAAACGGCGTATTCAAAGAATAGCTATCTCGTATGTTGTACAGCTTCGTCAGAATCAGTACAATGATTTCGGCGACAGATACGCCATTCGGGAGGGACGAATGTCAGCCATGTATCGGATGTTTGTATCTTTTGTGCTAGCCATGTTAATTGCATCTTGTGCAGCGCCGATTCCTACATTGCCCCCTACTGTATCCTCTACCGCTGCCCCCACTCAAGAGCCAGTGCCTCCGGTCAGTATTGCCAGACATCCAGCGCCCGCTGTTTTTAGCAGGTTCAACCTGTTTACGCAACCCCCAGTTTATGATCCAAAATCATCAGATGGTTGGCAGGTCGACCTGCGATCTTTTGATCTGACAAAATTGGACTTGTCAAAATCAACCAGTGACCTGCTCTTCGCCGACTTTGATAGCAGGACACAATGGCCTCCATCCGATAAGATGCCTGCCGATTTCGACTGGCAACAGATCATGGAGATTGGGAAAGATCCGGGTTTGGGAATACGAACTTTGCACGATCAAGGCATCACAGGGCAGAATGTAGGCATTGCGATCATCGATCAAACCCTGTTGGTCGACCATATTGAATACTCGGATCGTTTGCGACTATATGAAGAGCCTGAGCAACGCGATCGCGGCATGGCAGCCAGAATGCATGGACCGGCTGTCGCCTCGATCGCTGTCGGGACTACGGTGGGCGTTGCTACTGAAGCTGATCTTTATTACATTGCGGCCCCGTTATGTTTTGAGAATAACGATTTCTCCTGTCTGGCGAGAAGTGTGAGGCGGGTGATTGAGATCAATAGAACCATACCAGCAGAACACAAAATTCGTGTTCTTGCGATCGCGCGCGGATGGGACTCCGTCGAATTTGGATATGACGATATCATGACTGCAGTAAAAGAAGCCAGTGCAGAAGGCATCTTTGTCATCAGTTCCAGCCTCTCAGAAACGCATGGACTGAATTTCCATGGGCTAGGAAGAAGTCCACTCTCTGATCCCAATGACGTCTGGAGCTATGAACCAGGTCTGTGGTGGCAAGACCGTTTCTATATCGATGGGTTTTACTACTCACCAGTATTGCTCGTTCCCATGGATTCGCGTACAACTGCCAGCCCCACGGGAGCCGAAGATTACGTTTTTTACCGCCAGGGCGGCTGGAGTTGGTCCATCCCTTATCTGGCTGGGATGTATGCACTGGCAGTGCAGGCGAAGCCAGATATTACACCTGAAGAGTTTTGGAGTACGGCGTTAAGCACCGGCGAAACGATTCACATCGGGCACAACGGGAAGGATTATGAATTTGGCATCATCCTTGACCCACAGGAGCTCATTGAAGCGATAAAAACCAAGTAACAAAATAGCCCCGCGCATGTGCGGGGCTAACTTTTTACTTGTTACCTTGAATTTACATATGGATCGGCGTTCCTTCCGCACCGTGCGCTGCCTCCATCAACACCTCAGAGAGGGTGGGGTGCGCGTGGACATTACGTGCGATCTCATGCGGCGTTAATTCCATCATCTGCGCCAGCGTGAGCTCGGGGAGAAGCTCGGTCACTTCGGGACCGATCATATGCGCACCGAGGATCTCACCATATTTCTCATCCACAACGATCTTGACGAAACCTGCGTAGTCACCGAGCCCGAGCGCCTTGCCGTTCGGCTGGAAGGGGAAGCGCCCCACCTTGATGTTGTAGCCGCGCTCCTTGGCCTGCGCCTCTGTGAGACCGAACGACGCCACCTGCGGGTTGCAATATGTAGCCCGCGGCATCATCTCGTAATTGAGCGTGATCGTTTCTGCGCCTGCGATGTTTTCCGCGGCGATGATACCCATCGCCGAGGCGACGTGTGCCAGCAGTAATTTGCCTGTTACATCGCCGATCGCATAGATATTCGGCACGCTGGTCTGCATCTTTTCGTTGATCTCTACAAAGCCCCGCTCATCGATCTTGACGCCAACCTCTTCGAGCCCAAAACCCTTCGAGTTGGGACGGAACCCTATCGCCACCAACGCCTGCTCGGCTTCGAGAGTCGTTTCCTTCCCTTCTGCCGAGACTTTGACTCGCACGCCATTCTCAGTCGCTTCCACCGATTCGACCTTATGGCCAACCAGGGATTTGATGCCGCGTTTATCGAATTCCTTTTTCAACTCCTTCGAGACCTCCTCATCCTCCAGCGGGAGAAGGCGAGGTAACATTTCGACAATGGTGATCTCAGAGCCATAGGATCGCCACACGGTGGAAAACTCCACACCGATCGCGCCCGCCCCAATCACGATCACCGACTTGGGAAGTTTCTCCTGCAGGATCGCCTCCAGATAGGTGACAACCTTTTCGCCGTCCACTTTCCATGCGCCGGGGACGGCCGTGTTGGCACCCGTCGCCACGATGATGTTCTTGGCGGTTAACTCGGTCGTCTTGCCATCCTTGTCGGTAACGGTAATCGCTGTCGGCTTGGTAATGCGCGCTTCGCCCATAAAGACCGCGATGTTATTCTTTCGCATCAGGAATCCAACACCTTTGACCAGTCGGTCCGATACCTGTCGTGAGCGTTTGACCGCGACGCCAAAATCCAGTTTGAGATTATCGAAGGAGAATCCAAAATCTTTGCCGCGTTCACGGAGCGTGTGTGCCACATCCGCATTTTTCAACAATGATTTCGAAGGAATACAACCCACATTGAGACAGACACCGCCCAGCCATTGCTTATCGACAATCGCCACCTTTTGTTTCAGTTGTGCAGCGCGGATGGCAGCCACGTATCCTCCCGGTCCGGCACCGATCACAACCACATCAAAATTTTCAGCCATATATTTCTCCTCTTGGATGTCATTGCTTGCAATGACATTAATATTGATTATTTTACTCTACACCCAGCGCCTGACCCGTGACTGGTAACTGGTGTAAACATGCTTGAACTTTTTCTGTAGATAGACTTCCTCTCGTTCAATGACAAGCCGGTTCATTACGTATACATAAAAAGGAGCCAGAACAAGGCCCCAATACAAGCCTGAGTTCAACGGCAAACCAATGACCATCAATAGAAACCCCAGATAGATCGGATTGCGGGTGAAGCGATAAATCCCGGAAGTTACCAGATGCTTTACCGACCCATGTGGGTTCAGGGTGGTATGGGCTTTTCGGAATTCGAGGAACGCTCCAATGCCCAGCAGGAATCCGATGAAGGTCATTGCCAGCCCAATGTACCGCAAGATTATTGGCGCAGCAAAAGGGATTGGAACAAAACGCCCAAGAAAATAAGCCATTACGATGAACATCAATGCGACAATGGGAGGGTGCACCATGGGGCTGATGTTCGGATGGTCCTGTTCTTTTGCCATGAAATTCCTCGATGCTTAGGTTTTCTGTGCGCTCATCAAGAAGACAGGGAACGTCTTCTCCTCATCCCCTATTTTCTTTTTAATCTCATATGCAGTGGAAAACACGACATTTCCAAAGCCGGTGTCTTCCACCATCTTCCGAAGTTCATCGCGAGCAAAGCCCTTGTGAACATCTGTGGTTCCATCCGTGTGAAACGAGCCGTCCTCCTGATCGAGATCGGCGACCAGCAGATAACCATCGGAAATGAGCAAATCGCGAAATTTAGCGAGGATGTTCTTGACATCATGGATATGATGTAAGGTCATCAACGAATAGGTTATGTCATAACGTTCAGGTGGTATTGGATCGGTGGCAAGATCGAGCCGCACAGGATGCATGTTTGACACACCTGCGCTGCTAATCTTTTCCTTCAGCACATCCAGCATGCCCTGTGACGTATCCGCCAGCGTGATCGAACCAAGCTCGGGCTGGAGAGCAAAGCTCAATAAACCCGTGCCACATCCGTACTCCAGAGCCTTCATGTGAGGTGATAAAGGGACAGCGTTCCGAATGGCATCCGCTACAACACGGGCGCGCTCGACCTTTATGGGGTCCGAGTCCCAGTCTTTTGCGCGTTCGTCAAAGTTGGTCATTTATGCCCAATTCTCCAGAGTTTCCTTTACCTTTATTAAGAACCAATCCGCGGAGGCGCCATCCAGGATACGATGATCGAACACGAAGGAAAGATAGACCATCGGGCGGATGGCAATGGCATCCTCAATCACCACCACCCGCTTTTGCATCGCGCCGATACCCAAGATCCCACACTGCGGCTGGTTAATGACCGGAAAGGCAAACAATGATCCGCTGATGCCATGGTTGGTGAGCGTGAACGTCCCACCTTTGACTTCATCAGGCTGAAGCTTCTTCGAGCGTGCCCGGTTCGCCAGGTCATTGACCGCCCGCGCCATGGCGAGCAAGGACAGGTTATCTGCATCTTTGATCACTGGCACGATCAAGCCCTCTTCGCCCAGCGAGGTAGCCATGCCAATGTTAACAGCTTTGTGTACCAGGATGCCATCATCAGTCCACGAAGAATTAACGTTCGGATAGGCTTTCAACGCCGCGACGATTGCCATCATGAAATAAGCTGTGAACGTGAGGTTCACTCCATCACGTGCGAACATCTCTTTGTTGGCAGAGCGATGTTTGGCTACGCGACTCATGTCCGCTTCCATCACGGTCAGCACATGCGGCGATGTATGCTTGGACATGACCATGTGCTCGGCGATCTGTTTTCGTATCACTGTGTGCTTGATTAATTGATCGCCATCTACGGGTTTAAGGCTCGAAGGTTGAAGGTTTAAATGTTGGGGCGCACGACCTGCAACCTTTGACTTTCCACGTTCAACATAGGCCAACACATCATTTTTCGTGATGCGCCCATGGAGCCCAGTGCCCTGAACTTGCTGTAAATTGACTCCATGTTCCGCCGCGACCCTGGCGACAACAGGAGAAATAAAACCTATATCTTCTCTGGTTGAGGGTTGAAAGTTTAAAGTTTCAGGTTTCTGTGTAGACTCTTTACCCTCAACTTTTGATTCTGCTTTTTCTTTATTGGGGGCAGTCGTTGCAGAGGAAGCATCAACAGATTCTCCCGGTTTCCCGATAAAAGCCAAAATCGATCCCACCTTTGCCGGAACACCTTCCTCTGCAAGAATCTTTAGCACTGTTCCGGATGTTGGTGCGGGAATTTCAGTATCTACCTTATCTGTATTTACCTCGAGAAGCGGCTCAAGCTCATCGACGGAGTCACCTTCCTTCTTGAGCCATTTTATGACGGTAACTTCCTCGACACCCTCACCCAGTAACGGGACCAGAACTTTTGTTGCCATCAATTCTCCTTATTTTCACCGCCGAGACGCGGAGAGCACAGAGTTTCTTATTCTTTGAGTTTATGAACAAGCCGTTTAATGCCGTTTTTGAGAACCGTGACATTGAAATTAAGAATAAGGCCCACTTGCCAACCGCCAAGCCTCATGTAAGTTAAAGTCTGTGCTTCATGAATGGGTAATATTGATTCAACTGTTTTTAGCTCAACTACAACTTCATCATTTACCAACAAATCAACCCGATACCCAATATCTAGTTTTTTAGTCTTGTATGTTACAGGCAAAGCCACTTGACGTCTAAAGGGAATCTTGCGTATTGCGAGTTCCTCACAAAGGCACTCCTCATACGCGGATTCAAGAAGTCCAAATCCAAGATGACGATGAACTTCAATTGCCGCGCCAATAATGGACTCTGTGGTCCTGTTTACATCCAGTATTTGGGTTCGCGGCACAAATTTCATCTCATTCCCTTAAAAACTCTCTGCTCACTCTGCGTCTCCGCGGTTAGCGAATCATTGGATACTGTCTCGGATCTACTTCGTGCATCAAGCCATACACTATATCAAACACCGTCTCCGCATTTGGCTTGGACCAGTAATCGCCGTCGCTGCCATAAGCAGGGCGGTGTGCTTTACCCGAAAAAGTGCGCGGCTCTGAATCGAGATGATAATACCCACCCTGCTTTTCGATCACTTCCTGCATCATATAGGCGGAGGTTCCACCGGGCACATCTTCATCCAGGAACACCACGCGGTTGGTCTTTTTCAGAGACTCCACGATTTTGCCATGAATATCGAACGGCAGCAGCGACTGTACATCTACGATCTCTACATCGATCCCGGCCTTCTCTAACTTATTCGCCGCATCCACTGCAATTCGGCAGCAGGCGCCATAGGTAACGACAGTGACATCCTTTCCCTCACGGATCACTTCGGGCATGCCGAGCGGCACAGTGAACTCGGCGATGTTATCGGGCAAGCGTTCTTTGGCTCTATACCCGTTCAACACTTCCACAATCACCGCCGGCTCGTCTGCTTTCAGCACGGTATTATAAAAACCTGCGGCGCGGGTCATATCGCGCGGCACCAACACATTCATACCACGCACAAGGTGAATAATGCCTGCCATCGGGGAACCTGCATGCCAGATCCCCTCCAGGCGATGTCCACGGGTGCGGACGATGACCGGTGCGGCCTGTCCCCCTACCGTCCGCCAGTGCAGGCTGGCAAGATCATCAGACATAATTTGCAGCGCATAAAGCAGATAATCGAGATATTGAATTTCGCAGATCGGGCGCAGCCCGCGCATGGCCATGCCGATCGCCTGTCCCAGAATCGTCACTTCACGGATGCCCGTATCGGTCACGCGCAGTGCGCCATATTTTTCCTGCATCCCTTTGAAGCCCTGGTTCACATCGCCGAGAAATCCCACATCTTCGCCGAACGCGATCACGCGTGGATCGCGCCCCAAAATAGAGTCGAAGGCGGCATTCATCACTTCGAAGCCCATCACGGTCGGCGATGAGGTTGAGTACGCGGGCTTCACTTCCTTGACTGCAACCGCTTTGCCCGTGTGTAAATACGAGCCGTAACGCTCATGGTTAATGGCATCCTGTTCGTTTTTCCACTGGACCAGCACCTGCTTGGACGGGTTCGCTTCGTCGCGCAGAACGCGCAAGGCTTCATGCGCGGCGCCATGAACGTCGCGCCTCAACGGCGCTGGGAGGGCTGCCAGCCGTTCTTTGATCTGCTCCAGCTCGGAGGCGTGGGAGGAACTGCCCGCGATCTCGTCGAGCATGTCCATCACCTGTCCGCGCTCCTCGAGGATCGGGGCAAGGTACGCCTCCCAGCCGAGCTTGCGGATTCGCTCCACAGCGGCGTGATCCTCTTTTTCCACGGCAACCAGCTCCGGCTCTGTGGCGACGCCATGCTCGATCATCCACTCGCGCATCTTGCGGATGCAGTCATATTCCTGCTCCCATTTGAGCCGCTCAGGTGTTTTATAGCGTTCATGACTGCCAGATGTGGAATGCCCCTGCGGTTGAGTTAGATCAGTCACGTGCACCAGCTGTGGGATGTGGTACTGGCGGGCGATCTCCGCTGCGTTGGCGTAGGTCTCGAGCAGTGCGGGATAGTCCCAGCCGCGTACCTGATAGAGATCGTACCCGCGGTCGCAGTCCTCCTCGAGACAAGGATCACGCTGGAAGCCTTGCAGAATGGTGTGGATATTTTCCTTGACCATCTGAAACTGGTTGGGCACGGAGATACCATAGCCATCGTCGTAGACCGTGATGACTGCTGGCGCCTGCAATACACCGATCGCATTGACCGCCTCCCAGAACATGCCTTCGGCCGTGGAGGCATTGCCAATGCTGGCAAACACCACCTCATTTCCATCCTTCGAGAATTGGTGGAACTGCTGGAGCTCTTCCAGACTACGATAGAGGACAGACGCATAGGCGAGCCCCACCGTGCGCGGCATCTGTGTGCCGGTCGGGGAGACGTCAGCCGAGGTGTTATACGACTCAGTCTGATTCTTCCATGAGCCATCCGGATTGATGTAGCGACTGGCGAAATGGGCGTTCATCGAGCGCCCGCCTGTATTGGACTCGTGATTTACATCCGCATGGGCATACAACTGGGCAAAAAATTCCTGGATATTCATCACCCCTAACATGAACATCCAGGTCTGGTCACGATAGTATCCTGAGCGCCAGTCCCCCTTTTGGAAGGCGCGTGCAATCGCAATGTTAGCAAGCTCCTTGCCATCGCCAAAAATCCCGAATTTTGCTTTTCCGCTTAATACTTCACGTCTACCGATGAGCGACGCCTGCCTGCTTTGATAGGCCAGGCGATAATCCTTGATGATCTCTTCTTTCTCGAGGGGAAGTGCAACAGTACCCTTTGTTTTGGGCATGGACTCTCTCCTGATTTGAGTTGATAGAAATTATAACAAATGGGGTGGGGAGAATATAGAGAACAGCGTTATGTTTTTACGCAAATCTTACCGGATTTTCATCATCCCGGTCCCATAACATGGGATTCGCCTCGATGTAATCGGTTTTATTTTGTAAATCCTGTTCATTGCGGATCACATGCTCATAGTAATTACGTTGCCAGATGCCGGTTATGTTAAATTCATGTCGGATGCGTTTGGTGACGGCCGATTTGAACGCTCCCACCATTGCACCAACCGAACCAGGTTTCACACCCCGCAATGGTAGGGGCGAGGCATGCCTCGCCCCTACGGATGGCGACGAATTCGTCGCCATCCGATTTTGCATGTTATGTATCACAATGATTCCATGCACGTGATTTGGCATAATCACATACGCACCCAATTCAACATGAGAGAAATGGTCCGAAATGGCACGCCAACATTCGTCTGCCACTTTGCCATAATCATTCAATTGCATTTCTTCATTCACAATTTCTCCAAACAACAGGGCACGGTGGTGTGTGACAATGGTGATGTAATAGGCACCTGCCTGAGAGTAATCATAATTCGGCAAGCGAATGGAACGCCGATGGTGTTTTTGCAGATCAAATTTGGATGGCATTATTGTCCCAACGCCTGTTGCACAGCTTCATGGACATCCAGAACCCCATAACCATATGCGGCGTTGGGGACATCTCCCTCGAAACAACCAGATACACTTCCCGTATAAGGATCTGCAGCGTCGATCAAAAGCTGCTCTGTGCGATCGATATCCCCGATCAGGCTGGGCTCCGCGGACCAGAGCAGTGCGACCGCGCCGGCCACATGCGGTCCCGCCATGGAGGTGCCGCTGTTATAGCCGTAAGCTCCGCCGGGCAAAGAGGAGTAAATATCCACGCCAGGTGCGGCGATGTCAGGTTTTATGCGCCCCGAGCCATCTGCGGTGACAGGACCGCGGCTGCTGAAAAAGGCAATGCTCCCGGACCGGTCGATCGCGCCCACCGAAAAGACAGAATCGTACAAGGATAATGGTGCATCGACCGTACTGCAATCCGGCCCATCGTTACCGGTGGAGACAACAACGAAGATCCCGGCGTCGCGTAAGTAATTAGCTGCAGGGAGCAGGGCGTTCGGGTCACAGCCTTCAATCTCGGGGCAACCCCAGGAATTATTCATCACGTCCGCGGCGAGCGTTGGATCGCCATCAATGAACGGATCGCCGTCCTGGGGGAATGGCGCCAGCATGAATTGCATGCAATCAAGATACAGCGCCGGGTTGGCCAGATTGCGATACAAATTTGCGCAGGCGAACCAGGTTGCGCCGGGAGCAATGCCGATCCCGTTCTGTCCCACGATCGTTCCGAGGGTATGCGTCCCGTGCCCACCGGCGTCATAAGGCGAAGATCTAAAATTCCAGGGGTCGTGCCAGTTGTAATCATCCCCGCCTTGGTTGCCGCGGTAGGTTTCTTTCAGCTCCGGGTGATTAACATCCGCGCCGCTGTCTGATTGCCCGATCACAATCCCCTCGCCGCGCACGCCAAAGTCCTCCCACACGCGGTCGGCGCCGATCGTGCTTATATTCCACTGGACGCTGCCCGGAGCGGAACCTCCCGAGTAAAACGTTGAGGTCAAATCCTCATCCCGGTCAACGGGACGCAGGCGCGGGCTGGGAATGACCCGGTCCACTTCGGGGCGGGTAAGCAGATACAAACGGACAAGCGTCCCACCGCGTACTTCCATCGCGTTGACAAGATAGTATGGCGTATATTCCACACCGAAATTATCAAATGTATCGCGCAGGACGGCTTGCGTTTCATTCGCATGCTGCGTGAGCATTCGATAGGCAGCAGTCCGTCGTTCATCGATATCTTCGATCTGCCGGACGCTGGAAATATCTGCCTGATCCTTGAGAATTATGAGGAGCCGGTCACCGTGAAAGCCACGATTGCCGTTCATAAAAAACAGGATAGCGAGGACCACCCAGGCGGCGAGAGCGCCCACCACACCCAATATCCGCACTGGTCCCGAGCCTGTGTCCATTGCCGAGCGGATGAGCAAAGCGATTAATCCCGCCGTCAAACCCAAACCGATGGCGATGCCAACTGCCCTAGATGCGACCCCAATGAGATCGCCGAGCATGATGGTTAGTTCCGTGGGATCAAAAAAGATCAAACTTGCTGCGGTTACCAACCCGGTAAGGAGGGCGGCTGAGAGTCTTGAAGGGAGGAGCGCCGCGACGGCAAAGGCAAACGATGGAAGGATCGCTAGCAGGATCAACTGCGCCCCATCGTAGCCGATGGCAGATCCGATCAAGGAGAGCAACGCGCCAATCCCCAGTGCATCCAAAAAGCGATTCTCCCGCGTAGATTCCATTAGCAGGGCGGCAAGCCAGCCAACAGACAAGCCAGCCAGCAAAGCAAGAATCACATCGGTCAGTGAGCCAAATGCGCCAAAGACAGCAAGTGGGCCCACCCCAAAAGCAGCCAGCAAAAATGCGAACGAAACACTATTCGCTCTCCAATTAATTCTGCTACCCCATATTCTCGAAACAATTACTGCCGCAATGATGCAAATCAAAATCTGTACGATGTAGCCGAGCTGATCATTGTTGGGGCCAAGCAGCCGCAATAGCAGCCCGGGAAAGGCCAGCAGCGCCGCAACCAGCCAGCCTGCATACACCGGCTTGAAGCGAATGTCTGTGGTAAAGCGCCATAACGCCAGACTCAGACCCGCCAGAATCACGCCCTGCACCAGTAGACCGATCGGACCAGCCCATGCAAGATGACTCAGGCTTCCATCGGCGATCGCGGTCTGTTCCGTAGACCATAAGATCAGGTGATAAACGAGCAGACAGAACGGCATCGGCAGAGCGAATAACACGAATAACGCCAGTGCGCCAGACGAGCGGTTTGTGGGTTCAGGGGAAGCCAGTGGGGTGTTTACTTCAGCCATGCAAATTCTCCAGGCAGTTTTATGTTGGAAGACGTTTGAAAATCTTAGTCCGCGGCGGCTTCGGCGACCTCGGGTTTGTGCGGTTGCACCCGGAAAAGTTTGAATGCCCATTGCACGGAAGGTCCAATCAACAGGGCGAACACGACCGTCCCGATTCCGGCAGGACCGCCCAGCAGCCAGCCGATTAAAACCACGATGATCTCAATCGCTCCGCGCGCCACCCGGATACTGACTCCTGTGGCGCGATGGATCGCCAGCATCAAGCTATCCCGCGGACCGGCGCCCGCGTCCACGCCGATATAGACCGCCGTGGCAATGCCTTGCACGAGGATACCCAGCAGGAACATCGCGATCTGCAGCGCAAGCTGATCGTTTATTGCGGGGATTAACGCCAGACACAAGTTCAGCCACGGACCAATGCTAAGAATATTCCCTAACGTTCCCCAGCCCACGCGTTCACGCAATGCCAGTGCAATAATCAACACAGCAAACCCCATGTAGATGGTCAGCGCGCCGATTGAAACACCAAAGCTGTCCGCGAGAGCAACTTCCAGCACCAGCCAGGTACTCGTCCCCACGTCTGCGCGGATGAGCAGAGCCAGAGCGAGTCCGTAAAGCATGAAGCCAATTTGAATGACAAAGAAATCTCTAAGAAATGTATTCCAGCGAATGGGTTTGAGCATCTAAATCTCCTGTTTTCGCGCTCCCGGAAGAGCACCGGGACTGTCGTGAGCGGAGGGATGCGAAGCGACACTTGCACCGCACTGCGTTAGGTACAGTGCAGGTGAGCATCGCAATCCGCAGACGAAGCGCGCGTTATCAGCAAATGTGCGCTTCGTTCGCGTACCACTCAGCGCGAGGTACAGGGCGAGATAATAACACCTATGATAGACTCACGCCATGCCCCAGATCATTGAAACGCACCGCGACCGCTTTACGATTAGCACTGACCCTGCGCGCCTCGATAAGGATGCAATCGCCGAAATGCTCAAACGCTCTTACTGGGCGAGCGGACGTCCGCGTGAGCGCCTCGACCGGGCTCTCACCAACTCGCTTGTCTTTGGCATCTATGATGGTGATAGGCAGATCGGCGTGGCGCGAGTTGTTACCGATTACGCCATCTTTGCTTATCTGTGCGACGTGTTCATCCATGAAGACTATCGCGCTCACGGCCTGGGCAAATGGCTGATGCAGACTATTCACAGTCATCCTGACCTGCAGGGCCTGCGCCGCTGGACACTGGTCACACGCGATGCACATGGACTTTATCGTCAGTTTGGCTGGAAGCCGCTCGATAACCCGGATAGCTGGATGGAAATCCTTGTGCCGAATCCTGGCGAGGGGCGCGACTGATGTCTG
>DATHTL010000018.1:0-15488 GCA_035463255.1 Anaerolineales bacterium
CAATGCCGGATGAGGAAGTGCACACGTTCATCAACAACCTCGAACGGACGGCTGGGACTTATCTCTATGGACGTCGGATGTATGAGACCATGATGGTCTGGGAGACCGACCCGAACTTAGCTGCGGACTCCCCACTCACGCAAGACTTTGCGCAGATCTGGCAAGCAGCCACCAAAATTGTGTACTCCAAGGCACTGGCGGCTGCATCCACTCGTAATACGCAGATTGAGCGAAACTTCAATCCAGAAGCAATTAAACAACTGAAAAAGAATGTCCAACATGATATCCTAATAGGTGGTCCTGAGCTTGCTGCCCACGCCTTTCAATCCGGGTTGATTGACGAGTGTCATCTATTCCTTACACCGATCATAGTGGGAGGCGGCAAACCATCCCTCCCTGACAAGGTTCGATTGGAACTCGAGCTTTTAGAGGAACGCCGCTTTGGAAATGGCGTAGTTTTCCTCCGGTATCGAACAAAGTAGGGAAGAGCCACCTAACAAAGCGCGCACCCCGGCAGCGAACGCCGGGGCGGAGCCTGCCGGACGGCTGGGACCGTGCGCGTTTTTTGGAGATGTTTCTGAGTTTCGGCAGTTTGCTGTTTCGAGTCCTTTTTCTCCCCAGCCGCCGGTAACGCGAGCCGTTGTGCAGCTCTTCCTTTGCAAAGATAGGCGTCGTTCGCTTATTAGATCATACACTCTTTAATATTTGCATGGATTTTGATGCTATTATGTAAAGGCAGACCTGCTCAACAAATAGTAATTATGAAAGGAGGTTGCTATGTTCAAAACATCTGTCGGAATAAGAGTGATTTCGTTTGCTGTCCTGATCACTCTCTTGCTTGCCTCTTTTCCAACGGCAGTCGCCGCTGCGAAAGACAACAACCGGGGATTGGAGGCGAAGTGGGCAAAGCTGATTGACATCTACAATCGGCAATCTATAACTCATAACAGCGTCCCCCGCTGGGTCGCACAATGGATGAGTGATCATAGAAAAGCACCTGCACGCAAAAAGGCTGAACTCCAGAAGAATCTCGAACTATCCAATGCAGCATGGACGCCGGTGCCTTCCATCGTCATGAGACACAATGGCTTTGATGCACAAGGGAATGTTGTTGACAAGGCTGCCGCCCGGCAGTCCGTTAAGGATCTGTCCAAGGCTCTCCAACGCTATAAGGCGTCCATCAAGAATTTGAAAGCGTTCCTTCGTCAATATGGTATGGAAGGATAAAATCCAGCGATATAAGACATGCCACTGGATGAAATGTGCCAGGTGTGTTTCCTCCAACGAGCAAAAAATGCGAATCATCTAGCCCGTCAACCAAGAAGAAGCTGATCGCTCAGGAGAAGAAAAAGTTGATCCGCAGGCACAATGGGTGGGAAGCGAATAAAAACGTACGTGCAACTCAAGCTGCGCCCAACAAAGCCCCGCCTCGCGGGATCTTCGACGTGCACCCCCGCTGCGAACGCCGGGGCGCTACGCAGTGCGCGTTTTTTGGAGTTGTTCTGAGCTTTGGCACGCCGTCCCTACGGGCGGCAGTCCGTTTCCGAGCCTTTTCCTCTCCAGCCGTGCCCCGTAGGGGCATAACGCGAGCCGTTGGCTGGCTTCGTCGTGTATGCCTTGCGCATCGTGAAATAACATGTGTGTACCGTCCCGGAGGTTTTTTCTCGGCTGTGATGGGCGCTGCACACTAACCTTCGGGACGTTTTCCTTATTACCGATAAAGTCTAGTATTTGAGACGTCGTTTACCTACTCTGAACGAGGCAACCAGATAGTCATCCAGATGTTGGAGGAGCTCAGTCATGAGAAAAGTTATTGTGCTTGAACATATCTCCCTTGATGGTGTCATACAAGCCCCAGGCGGACCCGAGGAAGATACCAGCGGCGGCTTCGCGTATGGCGGGTGGATAGCGCCATATTCCGATGCAGTTCTTGGAACGCTCCTGAGAAGGCAGATGAACCTGCCGTTTGACTTGTTGTTAGGACGCAAAACCTTTGACATTTGGGAGCCGTTCTGGCCGCAACATGCGGACGAATGGCCGGGCGTCAACACGGCGACCAAGTACGTCGCCTCGAAGACCAGGACTTCTAGCAAATGGCAGCCGTCCGTGTTTTTAAACGGAGATATTGCAGAAAAAGTCGCCAAACTCAAGCAACAGCAAGGTCCGGATTTGCACGTTTGGGGAAGTGGTAATCTCATTCAGACGCTCATGAAGCATGATTTGGTGGATACATTCTGGCTGATGATCTATCCGATCACATTGGGCAGTGGAAAGCGGTTGTTTGCCGATGGCACGATCCCGGCGGCGTTCAAGGTGACGGAAAGCAAAGTCACTTCGAATGGCGTCATTGTTGTGAATTACGAGCGTGCAGGCGCAATCACAACTGGAAGTTGATGAATATTCACGCTGTGTCGAGCCTCTGAAGGCAGGGTCAGGGTGACACATTTCGTTCTCACAAGGGTGCGTACCGATCAGCAGTAAAAGGTGTGCGGCTTAAGAATAAAAGCAATTTCATGGAACGGTATTCGCTTACGCAAAGCCCGACAGATTGTAAAGTCATCGGCGAACTGTCCGAGTTGAAATAAGTTGAACGATTAACGCTAAAATACAAGGTATATATGAACAATTCCAACACACACAATCAACGTATCGCAAAAATGACCTTCGCCTCCGTCTATCCGATGTATCTCGAAAAAGTGGAGAAGAAAGGCAGAACCAAAGCAGAATTGCATCAGGTCATAGATTGGTTAACAGGCTTCGATAATAAGAAGCTTCAGGAACTCATAAAAGAAAATGCAACTTTTGAAACATTCTTCCAACATGCTTTGCTAAACCCCAATGCGCACCTCATCACCGGAGTCATCTGTGGGTACCGTGTGGAAGAAATCGAAGATCCTTTGACGCAGCAGGTCAGGTATTTGGATAAGTTGGTGGATGAGTTGGCGAAGGGCAGGAAGATGGAGAAGATTTTACGTGGCTCGTAAGGTGTTGTAAAGCTTCACGAAAATGATCTCTTGAGCATGAAAAATCAACTGGATTCCATCTAGAATTTGCGAGCAGTGCATATATGGGCGACTCATCCACAACACCACCGCCCAACAAAGCCCCGCCTCGCGGGATCTTCGACGTGCACCCCGGCAGCGAACGCCGGGGCGGAGCCTGCCGGACGGCTGGGGCTCGGCGCGTTTGGGGCCTTTTTCTGAGCTTTGGCACGCCGTCCCTACGGGCGGCAGTCCGTTTCCAGTCCTTTTCTCTCCAGCCGTGCCCCGCAGGGGCATAACGCAAACCGTTTGGCTGCTAAGGCAATGTAGTACACTTGAATCTGATTGAGATGCAACCGAGTGACGAAGATGTTCGTGCGTTTCTTATTGCCGAAGCGTTTCGGTTTATCGAGCGAATCGTTGGTATTCCTGGGGTAAGGCGTATCGCAATGCTCGGCTCGGTTCTCAGTTCCAAAGCCAACCCAAAAGATGTTGACCTTCTGATCACTGTCGAGGATGAAGTTGATCTCACTGCTCTTGCGAAGTCTGCTCGCAGGCTCATGGGCGTGGCACAAAGTAAGAATAAGGGTGCAGATGTGTTTCTCGCGAACTCGGCGGGTCAGTATATCGGTCGGGTTTGCCATTGGAGTCGGTGCGGTCCTCATTTCCGTGTTACTTGTGACGCCAGAAACTGCGGTGTGCGAGAGTATCTCCATGATGATCTTGATGATATTAATCTTGATCCTCTTGTAGTCAAGGAACCGCCCCTCGAAATCTGGCCAATTGTCATCGCTCGTCAATCAGTTGCCAAAGATCTTTTGCCCTTCCTGGCAAGATTTGAGGTGAATAGAAGTGAGCCATGAAAGATATTCACGCCGCCTAACAATGCGTGCAGCAACTGTCTCGAATGTCAAGGCGGTTGTTGTTTTTTATTCAGTTGGAAAAGAGAATAATTACAGGCGGAAAGGCTCTTGGTCACGCAGTTGTGCTCTGGCGCCGCGAAGCGAATGACCTCTGGCGGATCGAGCGATACATTGATGATTCAGTATAATCACAAAGGATGTTTGGCAGGTTACCCTTAACGATTGGATACCCTGGATGATCAATTTCAGTAGGAACATCTCATGGCAGATCTAGCTCCGCTACCTGGCCGGTCACTCGATGAGCCGGCCTTAGCTGCTCTCCAGGCGCAAGCCTTTCACGACAGGCGCATTTGTGTGGTCGGCGCCTTGATTGCGAATCCGGAGGGACAGATATTTGTGCAACAACGTGTCCTGCATGGTCATTTCCTGCCTGGGTGTTGGGACATCGTGGGCGGGCATGTCGAAGCGGGGGAAACGCTGATTGCCGCTCTGGCGCGCGAAATCCAGGAAGAGACCGGTTGGCAGTTACAACAGGTGACCAGGCTGGTAGGGATGTATGATTGGGAGAGCATAGGTATCGATTCGCCCGTTCTGAAGCGGGAGTTTGATTTCCTGGCAGTCGTCCATGGCGATCTTGACAAGCCTCAGATCGAATCGGAGAAAGTGATGGCGTACCAGTGGATCGGTCGGACGCAGGTCGATCTGGTGCAGGAAAACCGCCAGCCTACGGACCGTTTTATGATCGATCTTCTGACGGATGCGTTCCGGTATCTGCCTGAGGCTCCGCTTTAGGAAAAAACACATGTCATACACTGCTAAAGGATACCTGATCGCGATCACCGGCATCATCCTTTGGTCGACGACCGGTGTGTTTATCGGCTACTTGATCACGCACTACAACATGCCCCCTTTGTTGCTGGCGTTCTGGCGCAACCTGTTCGTGTGCGCAGCCCTGGTTCCTGCTTTATTCCTGCTTCGTCGTTCTTTGCTCAAGATCCATCATTCACAAATCTGGTTTTATCTTTTTTATGGGCTGGTGCTGGCGTTGTTCAATTCCATCTGGGTTCTTTCCGTGCAGGCCAACGGGGCGGCTGTTGCTACTGTGCTGGCCTATAGCTCGGCGGGCTTCACGGCCATCCTTGCCCTGTGGCTTTTCAAAGAGAAGCTCGGGCCGCCCAAGATCACTGCCGTCCTTTTGAGCCTCATCGGATGTGTACTGGTTTCCCAGGCATATCGCGCGGACATGTGGAGGCTGAATCCGCTGGGAATATCAACCGGCCTGCTTTCGGGGGCCTTGTTCGCCGGCTATACCTTACTGGGTAAAGAAGCGGCGAGGCGTGAAATCAACGTGTGGACCTCCCTGCTATATTCATTTGCCTTTGGCTCCCTGTTCATATTGATATTCAACCTGTTTCCCGTCTTGCCCGGTTCTGCAGGTTCCTATGCAAATCTTTTCCCGGCTTTGCCGGTGAGCGGGTGGCTCACTCTTATTTTTCTGTCTCTTGTCCCAACCGTGCTTGGCTTTGGACTCTACAATATGTCCATGAACTACCTGCCTGCCAGCATTACGAATTTGCTGGCAACGACAGAGCCGGCCATGACCGCTCTGGAAGCCTATATTTTCCTGAATGAGCGCATGACCATGATTGAGATCATAGGCGGCCTCATCATTCTTTCAGCAGTATTCATTGTTCAATTTGAAAAAGAGGAATCCGGTCCGCGGTCGAATCATGCCGCCAAGCGGCAGCCCAATAGAGCACAGACCAGTTCGTAACCCGGCAACGAGTCTATGAAAACGGATGTGCAACGGATACGTTCTGCAACCTTTTGAGAGCGCTGCGAGGCTATCATCGGCAAAATTAAACTTACAAAGGAGAATACATGATGGCTTTTACAATCCTCTATGCCATGCTCATCCTGCTTGTGTTAATCGTCGTCTTTGGATTCACGTACAAAGTAAAAGGTTTGAAAACCGCTTTCCTTGCGACGGGTATCGCGTTTATTCTTTCTGTAGTATTGCTTGTGGCGACAGTTTACGCAATCGTCAGCGTTATGCCCAATTGACAGGAACGAAATTTTCCCGGTCCAGCGGTTAAACGTTTCGGGAACTTATGGTCAACCGTGAGTTTTACGTTTCTTGACTCTTATCCAGGGTGACAAGGATCTCGTGTGTCTGCCCATCATCGGAGAGGGGAATCGTTCCATCGGCCAATGCTTTGCCGTCCATGATGACTCTGCCTTTGCCGTCTCTATTTTCCCGCTGGACGCGGATGTGGTACATCGTTTTCCCGAGCCGGTAATTGATCTGATATTCGGGCCAGTCTGTGGGCACATGCGGCTCGATCTTTAATGAATCACCGGTGCGCTGAATCCCCAGTAACATCTCTGTGCCGAGGCGATACATCCAGCTGGCGGAGCCTGTGTACCACGTCCAGCCGCCGCGACCGTCATAGGGCTTGATGCTGTACACATCTGCAGCGATGACGTATGGCTCCACTTTGTAGCGTTCGGCGTCCTCGAGTGAATCCGAGTGATGGATCGGGTTGATCAAGCGGAACAGCTCCACGGCGCGGTCATCCTGTCCCATTTGTGCAAATGCCCAGATGGTCCACAGCGCAGCATGGGTATATTGCCCGCCGTTCTCACGGATGCCGCGCGGGTAGCCCTTGATATAGCCAGGGTCGCGAGCGGTCCGGTTGAAGGGAGGTGTGAAGAGCAGGATCAACTCATCCTCAGGACGGACAAGATTTTGGTACACCGATTCCATGGCCTGCGTGGCGCGCTCGGATCTTCCCGTCTCCGAGATGACTGCCCACGATTGGGCAATCGAATCGATCTTACATTCCCGATTCACGAAGGAGCCCAGCGGCGAGCCATCATCATAAAAGGCACGTAGATACCACTCACCATCCCAGGCATGTCTTTCCACCGCTTTCTGGATGTCTGCAATCTTGGCACGAAACTCCGCGGCCTGTGTGTGGTCATCCTTCAACTCACAGATCTCGGCAAAATCGTTCAACGTGCGAATCAAGAACCAGCCCAGCCAGATGCTTTCGCCTCTGCCGTGGATGCCCACGCGGTTCATGCCATCGTTCCAATCGTGCGCGCCCATCAACGGGATGCCGTGGGGACCGGCAGTGATTCCCTTGATCAGCGCGCGGCGGCAGTGTTCGTAGAGCGTTCCAGTCTCGCCCTGAGGGAACTGCCCATAGCGTTCTTCCTCATCCGGCTTCAAGGGTTCTGCGCTGAGGAACGGCACTTCCTGATCGAGAATGGAAACATCTCCAGTGACGCGCACGTAATGAGCGGTGACATAGGGTAACCAGATCAGATTATCGGAGCAGCGGGTGCGGATGCCACGCCCCGCGGGTGGGTGCCACCAGTGCAGCACATCGCCCTGCTCGAACTGGTGCGCGGCGGCATCCAGAATGTGCTCACAGGTCAGGTCGGGGCGCGTGTTGACGAAGCCCATCACATCCTGAAGCTGGTCGCGGAACCCAAAGGCGCCGCTGGATTGGTAGAACGCGGTGCGCCCCCAGAAACGACAGGACATGGCCTGATACAACAGCCAGCGGTTCAAGAGGATATCCATGCCGGGGTCGGGCGTCTGCACCTGTGTCTGTCCGAGGATTTCATCCCAGAACTCCGTCATGGCCTGACGCGCGGCCTGCACATTCTGAATATTCTGAAAGTGGCCGAGCAGCCGCTCGGCATCGGCGCGGTCCGCACCCTGACCCAGCAGGAAGGTGATCTCCTTGGTTTCGCCGGGCTGCAGCCAGAGCAGACACTGCAGCACCGCACACGGGTCCGAGCCAGATTCGACACGGGCGGTGAGCCCCACTCGCTCCAACGCAGCCGGGCGGATGTAACTGCCCAGCTCACCAAGGAACTCTTCGCGGTCGGTTGTCACGCCGGTCGGCTCGCGGGTGGATGCCAGGAAGGCCACCCGCTGGCCAAAGTCTGTGTTGTAAAGATTGCGCGCCAGCAGGGCGAAATAATTAGAGGCGAATTCCGGCGCGATATAGGGAGCCGTGGCTTCACGGTTCACGCCCAGCACCCACTCGGCATAATACGTGACGTTCACGCGCCGCATACGCTGTGTGGTGTTGCGCAGACTTAACTGGACCACCTTGACCGGCTCATCGGGAACCACAAAGACTGTCATGGTGTGTTCCAGTCCATGGCTGTTGTGTGCATACACCGAGTATCCCGCCCCGTGACGGATCATGTACGGTGCATCGGCGCGCGCCGGCAGAGGCGTGGGCGACCAGATATGCCCGGTATCTTCGTCGCGCAGATAAACTGCTTCAGACGGCGGGTCGCTGACAGGGTCGTTGCGCCAGGGCGTCAGCCGGTTCTCGCCGCTGTTCCTGCACCAGGTGGTCGCCATGCCAGACTCTGTCACCAGGCAGCCGAACTCAGGGGTGGCAATGACGTTGCTCCAGGGGGCGGGAGTCCATTGCCCGGGCTCGAGATAAATCACATACTCACGTCCGTCGGAGGTGAAGCCGCCGTAGCCGTTATCGAAGAGCAGATCGTCCGGGCGCTCGAGCGGGGGCTGGATATCCATGGGTGGGACCAGCGGCTCGATGGGAATAAAGCGCGGCAGGCGGATAGGGCTCGCATCCAGCCTGGATAACTGGCGCTCGAGCGGGCCTGCTCCTCCATCCAGGATGACGCGGGCGACCGTATTCAATAAGACACGTTCCTCTTCGCTCATCTGGTCTTCCTGCAGAACAAAAATCCCGCCGCGCTTGCCCAGCCAGGTCTCGCTGCCCGTGCGTTCCAGCAGGCGATGGATGCTGCTCTTGAATCCCTGGTCGTAACTGCTTGCCCGCTGGTTGAAGATGACCAGGTCGATCATCAGGCCGCGCTTGCGCCAGTAGATATGCGCCTGAACGACTTCGCTCAGAAGCTCGAGATCTTCCTCACGGCTCATAGGCACCAGCAGGATCGGATAATCGCCCGAGATGTCAAATGCCCACAGTCCGGGCTGCCCGAGCGTATTGGCGTTCAGCAGGGCCGGTTCGGCGCGCAGTGCGTTCGAGAGATAGATGAGCGGGGAAAGCAGCTTCTGGATCTGTTCCACCTTGCGCGAGGTGAGATTGAGCTGCGCAAGCTCGCGCTCGATCTGCAGTCGGGTTTCCTGCACGTTGCGGCCGATCTGTGACCAGCGCCGGTAGCGGCGGGCCAGCTCGAGGGCATCTTTGCGAGAATGGGCTGCCAGCGTAATGAAAGCTACCTGTGCGGTTTGATAAGGGGGAAGGATCATCTCCGCCTGCATGGAACAGATGGGGTCCAGCGTGGAACCGGTGGTGCCCGAAAGCATGGAAGCCTGACGAATAGAGGAGAATACCGCCGGCCGCTGGGGTGTGCCGCCGCGCCCGAGGAATTTGAGGCGGTCGGTCTCATAGCCGGTGAGACTGATCTGCTCGTGACTGCTGGTGAAGAAATGGGCCAGGTATATCGGCTTTTCCTCAGAAGAGCGGGGACGCCGGCGAAAGAGCAGCAACTGGTCTTTTTCGAGGAACTCGCTTTCGATGAAGAGCTTGTTGTAAGCGGGGTGACGCTGGTCCGCGGATTGCTGGTTGAGGATGATCTCGGCATAGCTGGTGAGCGCCAGCACGCGTGAGCTACTGCCATGATTCGTGAGACTCACCCGGCGGATCTCCACATCGTCATCTGCAGCGACCATCACGATCGTGCGCAGGACAATATCGCCATCCTGCCGCTCGAACTCGACCCGGTGGGGATAGAAGTTCACCTCGCTGCGGTCGGGTGGCGCCATCGTCGGCTGGCGCGTCACGGACCACAACTGACCGTTGAGACGGTCCTCCACGTAGATCCAGCTGCCGCGGTCGTTCAGGGTGGGATCATCGCGCCAGCGTGTCAGCTCGATGTCTTCCCAGCGGCTGAAGCCCGAGCCGGAGGCGCTGATGAGCAGACTGTAGCTGCCGTTCGACAGGGAATGCACCTGGGTATAAGGCGCATCCGGTGAGACGCGCCACGGGTCGAGTGGAATGGTCGTGCCTGGATGCACCATATCTACCTGCTGGTGGCGGGGATGTTCGGTAGGAGCCTGTGCAGGAGTCTGTTCCTGTAATAGCAGCTCCACGCTCTCGATGCGCGGGTCGGCATGGAAGCGGCGGATCATGCGTTTGTCGAACAGGTAGTTGCACAGCGTGAGCAGGATCATGCCCTGGTGATGCGCCATGAACGAGCGGATGATGGCGTACTCCTCGCCCGTCTTGAGACGTTCGGGGGTGAAATCGATGGATTCGTAAAAGCCATACAACCCCCACATCTTGAGGTTTTCGAGGCGAGCCAAGTTCTGCATCACCTGCTGAGGCATGAACGGCAGCGCCAGCACGGAAGCATAGGGCGCCACGACCAAATCGTTCGAGAGTCCGCGCTTATAGCCCAGGCTTGGCACGCCAAACGCCTGATACTGGTAGACCTGTGCCGCGTCGAAGTTGTAATAACTGGCTTCGGACGTGCCCCAGGGAATGTTGTTGTCTGTGCCGTATTTGATGTGCTGCTCGATGGCCACGCGGCAGCTCTGGTCCATCAGTGTGTTGGGATAGCTCTCTACGAAGAGCTTGGGCATCAGGTACTCGAACATCGTGCCGCTCCATGAGAGCAGACAGCGGGCGCCGTTGAACTCGGTCAGAGGGCGGGCGAGATGCAGCCAGTGGTTCTGCGGCACATCACCGAGCGCGATCGCGACCAGGCTGGCAATGCGGGCCTCGGAGGCCATCAGGTCGTAGTAGTTGGGGTCGAGGCGTCCCGATTCGACGTTGTATCCAATATGAAAGACATGGCGCCGCGGGTTATATAAAAAGCCGAAGCGCATTGCCTGGATAAAGCCTTCACATTTCTCCGCAAGTGTCGAATAGTTATCCAAGAGGGATTCAGCATTCCTGCGCGCCGCGCCCAGGTCGTAGGCCAGTGCATCGCACCATTCGAAGACATCCAGATCATCCTCTTCCAGGAAACCGGTGATCTCTTCGATCAGATTTTCAGCCCGGTGACACAGGTCAGGTACCTCACCGAGCGTGGGACGTGGAGAAAGGTTCTCCTGAAGAGACTGCCATGCCGCTGCCAGCCCGGGTCGCGTGTCGAGACGATCGGGGAGCGGCATTTCTGCCATTGCCAGCAGCCAGGGCGCCAGCACCTGGATGTCGATGCGGATGCGCCTCAACTGATGGCGGACGCGATCGATCCACACCGATAGCTGGCGGGCGACCTCCGGCGCATACTCTTCGCTCGAATTCTGGATCGCCTCCCAGAGCAAAGTCTCCAGCTTCACTTGATCCTCGCGGAACAACTCCTTTAGTAACGCCGGTGAAAATTGCCCGTGATCATTCAGTGCTTTGATATGTTTCTCCAGAGATGTGATGGCCCCCTGCAGATCATCGGAGGCATTCCCGAGACGAGCCTGGGCCAGCGAGACCGTCAGCATGCCGAGAGTATCGAGCAGGCCTTCCCAGTTGACAATGCGCGTCCGGTTCATCTCATAACATCCCTGGCGCAAAGCGATGAGAGAAGCCGCCAGGTTGCCGCTATCGACGGTGGAGATGTAACGCGGCGGCAGCGGGGCAAAGCTGCGTGTATCGTACCAGTTCAAAAAGTGACCGCGCACGCGCTCGAGCCCGTCCATGCTGTCCAGGGAGTCGCGCAATCGCAGCGAGAGCTCCAGGGGGCCGATGTAGCCCATGTCATGGGCCGAGAGCGTGGAGAGCAGCATCAGCCCGATGTTGGTGGGCGAGGTTCGGTGCGCCACCTGCCCGCGCGGACTCTCCTGGAAGTGATCGGGCGGGAGCCAGCGATCCTCCGGCCCGACGAAGTGCTCGAAGTACAGCCAGGTGGAGCGCGCCAGCAGTCGCAGTTTGCGCTCCTGGGCAGGGATGATTCTGGTAACGGGTTTCTTAAACGGCCGGCTAATGCTGGTGGCGATGTATGGAGAGGCAACCCAGCCCAGCAGGAACGGCGCCGCGAGCAGCAAGGTAGATGGAAACAAAAGGAGCAGCATCGCAAAGAACAGGAAGGCCAGCAGTGGGGCGACGATCATGGCCTGCCAGGCCGATTTCAGATGCAGTCGTTTGCCAAAGAGCTGCACCGTGTGGGCCGCGCTGACCCATTGCAGCATATGCTTGCGGGTAATGAATAGCCGCACCAGAGTCGTAGAGACCGCGTCCAGTATGACGAAGGCTTCATGCGGCAGAAAGATCACTTCGAACAACGAGCGCAACACGGAGAGCCGCATCGGACGCGTGAGGCGGGTGGAGTGTTGTCTGGAGAAGCTGTGACGGAGCTCGCCAATGAAATTGATCAAGACGGGTGTCAGGTAGGGCGACAGCGCCAGGAGCGTCCAGACCAGGCTGGATTCGGGCAGAAGCAGCCAGCCGCTGATGAGCAAAGCCAGTACCCCAAGCGGCAACAGGCTGCGGCGCAGATTGTCGAACAGTTTCCAGCGGTCGATGGTAGAGAGCGTGTTTGGAGCACTACCTGCCCTGGCACTGCCCGCCAGGGCAGGTGTCGTGCGGTGAGGCACCCGACTCCAGAGCCACGGCAGCAACTGCCAGTCGCCGCGCACCCAGCGGTGCAGGCGATCGGTGTAGACGATGTAGTGAGGCGGATAATCTTCGAACAGCACCACATCGGTCACGAGTCCGACGCGTCCATGCATGCCTTCGAACAGGTCATGGCTCAGCAAGCGGTTTTCAGGGATCTTGCCCTCAAGGCTTTTCTGGAAGGCTTCCACGTCGTAAATACCCTTGCCCACATAGTTGCCCTCATCGAAGAGATCCTGATAGACGTCCGACACGGCGCGCGTATACAGGTCGATAACGGAATCGCCGGCATAGACCCGCGTAAAAAGCGACTGATTGGCCGAGGCAGGCCGCACCTGGACTCGCGGCTGCAAGATCGTATGACCGGCCCTGACCTCGCCTGTCACAGGATCGAACTCTGCCTGGTTCAGAGGGTGCGCCATCGTGCCGATCAACTGGCGGGCAGCCTCACGCGGCAGTCCCGTATCGGCATCCAGTGTGATGACATAACGGATGGTGGGCAAGACGCTTAAGTCCCCGACTTTGATCGTGAACGTTGTGTCGTCGGCGCCGCCTAATAGACGGTTGAATTCCTCCAGCTTGCCGCGTTTGCGCTCCCAGCCCATCCAGCGCTCCTCGCTTTCATTCCAAACGCGTTCCCGGTGGAAGAAGTAAAAGGGCTGGTAGTCATTGGACCCATATTTTCTGTTCAGTTCTTCAATCGCCGCCCGCGTCGTGGCCACGGGTTCTTCATCGTCCGGCCTTTCCTTTTCAGGAGCGTCGGCATAATCCGTGAGCAGCGCGAAGAATATATTCGGGTCGCTGTTGCCGATGAAGTGATGCTCGATCTGTCGCAGCAGGAAGTGTGCATCCTTTTCATTGGCTAACAGCCCAGGGATCACCACCATGGTGCGATATTCGGACGGGACCCCGCCTTCGTTCGCAGCGCCGTTGCGCTGGAAGCTCAGCTTGGGAAGAGTACGCGGCGGGACGATGGCAACGACCAGCCAGTTGACGATTTCGATTGCCACCGAAGAGGCAGGCAGGAGGGCAAGCGCGCCCGCGATCAAGATCTGGAGCGTGGTCCCCCCGGCCCGGATGGCGTAGAAAACAGCCAGGGATATAAGGAGAAGCGTCAGAAGGGCGATGCTGCCCAGATAAACCGGTGTAGCATGGTCTTGAATGAATCGCACCGTCGCGCTTGAAGCGGTTGGGCGAAACTTGATGCTCTCCTCAAGAATTTTTCTGCCCGGCGCAATGAGATAATTGCCAACATGCTGCTCGCGCAGCGAAGTGCCTGCCTGTGCCAGCTCGATCACCTGTTTTGCAATGTCGCTTTCCTCGGCAGAGGAACCGCTGGCGAGTTCCTCGATCACGTTGCGGTAATGGTCGCGCGTGTCGAAGTTCATCTGCGCGTACAGACCGGCCGGGTCGCCGCGCAGAGTCTTTTCCAGCATGCTGGTTTCTTCGAAAAAGTCCTTCCAGTCCTGTGTCGCCAGCAGCCGCAGGTTCTGTACCGAGTCGGCAATGACGATCTCGGGGGGTGACGGAGAGGCTGTCGCGGCCTCCCCGGTCACCGTTTGGGGCATTGCCTCCCACTGCAGCCCGGTCACAGAAGACAAGGCTGCTGCCAGGGATTCCAGCACGGCTAGCCGTAACATCTGAGGCAGTGCCCAGATCTCACCGGTGCTGAGCGGTGTCACTTTCTGGAATGTCTCCAGGAACTGCTTCACCAGTTCGATGTCAAGCCGGGTATGGTCACCCTGGATGTTTGCCAGGGCCAGAAGATACACACGCGTGTGGCCGTCGGCTGTCTTGGGCAGTCTGTGGTAATAGTTTGCCGGAAGGTCCTGCTCCACCTGCCGGATGGCCTGCTCAATCACATACAGATTATCCAGCAGCCATTCGGCGGTCTGCGAGGTGGCAAGTTCCACGCTGGCCGCGCTGCTGAAATTTTCATAGGCATCCTGGAAGAACCGGGTGAACTTCTTCAGCCTCTCAGGGATGGGAAAGCCCGCTCGCCGCGGCTTTACCGCTGACAGGCTGCGTGCCAGGAGAATGACCGGGTCTTCAGCCGGATCAGCAGGGGGGGTATTCGGTTTTAGGACATCGACTTGATTTTCAACAGGCGCGGTGTTTTGCATCGCTTCAGTGTCCCTGGCTTTCCCGCACAGCGATTTCGGCGCGCGTCTGGTGGATTTCGGTATCAGGCACGTCTTGCAAGATCAACAGGGAGGTGTTGCCATATGCAATGAAACTGGTCGTTACACTACCGTATGGCCATCGCTTCTCGCCGGTGTAACCGTGAGCAGCCAGCATGACCATATCAGGATTGGCTTCCTCCGCCATGTCATGCAGGACGGAAATGGCATTATCGCCGATCGAGACATGGGCCTTCAAATCCAAATCTTTTAGAGAGAATTGTGTGAGGAGCTGTTCGAGATAGCGGGAGGCAGCCTGGTAATTCCTTTCCACAAACTGGTTCATCAATTCCATATCCTCCTCCGAAGGTGGAAAGCGATGAATGGAATGTGGCTTTTCGACCACCGTTTCCAGGATCAACTGAGATTTGTGATACTGGGCCAGCCCAACGGCAAACGGAAGAACGAACTCCGAGCGCTGTGAGCCATCCAGTCCAAGGAACAGGCGTTTGTAACGGACCCTGGTGATGGTTGCAGAAGAGGCGATATAAGCACGCACCAGGAGGATGGACCTGTACGAGCGCAGCAGTATCTTCTGCACGACGCTGCTCACATTCCAGCCGCTGAGCCCGCTCTGCCCGTGCGTGCTGAGCACGATCAGATCCACATTGTTGTCGTGGGCAAAATTCACTATGCTCGCGGCAGGTCTGCCTTCCAGAATCACGTGTTCCACCCCCAGGATGCCCGCGTTATTGAGCTGGTTTCTGACCTGTTCCAGATATTTTTCCATGTTCTGTTTTTTCAGATGCCATTCCACAGGATCCACTGCATCTGCTCCGCGCTCCCCCTGAGGTTGCTGCATCACGTGCACCAGTGTGACACGGGCGTTGCCCACCGGAGCAACCGCCACGACATGCGGCAAAACACATTCGGCCAATGTAGAGCCGTCCA
>DATHTL010000019.1:0-3615 GCA_035463255.1 Anaerolineales bacterium
AAGCGCGTCATGGCCGGACGGACAAGCATAGTGATCGCGCATCGCTTATCTACAATCCTTGCAGCAGATCAGATCTTAGTGATGGATCGAGGCAAGATTGTTGAGCGAGGCACTCACGATGAGTTGATAGCACTGAATGGATTGTACGCACAGTTGTACGAGACGCAGTTCAAGAGGGAAAGAGTATAGATAACCCGTCATTGCGAGGGTTGAGACGCGACAGCGTCGAAATCCCGAAGCAATCTCGTGATATGTTGATTGAGATTGCTTCGCCCTAAACCTGCACTTGCGTGCTGGTGCAAGTGTCGGGCTCGCAATGACAGAAACGCAAAACAAACAAGGTCGGATGTAGTCCGACCTTGTTTGTTCCCTTCCCAATACACCGGACCAGAACCTGAGTCAGTCGCGGTGGAAAGAAGCGCGGAATTGATTTAACAAAAGTATCAACTTTTGTACAGATTAGCTATTGCTATTTGATTGTTCCCACAACTGCCGCGTCAACTGGATCTGACCCAGATGCAGTGTCGTATGTTCCAGCGCGTGGAGCAACGCCCATGCCACTGTGAATGTATGCCCATCTCTGGTTGAGACGCGCGTTGCCTCCAAATCTTGGATTGTAAACTTCTCCAATGTGCTCCATGCATATTCCAGATTGTCGGTAAGGCGTTTTTTCAGCATATCGATTTCCACAGCATGGACTCGGAATTCCGCATCCCGGTCGCGTTCCTTGGGATCCTGCGCGGCGACATCGCCGATCCAGTACCGTTCTGCACCTGTCAAATGAAATATCAGCACGCTGATCGAGTTCATGTCTGGACCGGGAGACCAATCCAGGGCGGCGGAGGGAAGCCCTTCAAGCACCTCGAGGATCTCGTTGTGGCGCTCTTGTAGAAGATTGATATAGTCTGTGAAGAATGTTTGCATAAATCACCTGCTCATGAAAATTTCCTTTTTTGGGCTGCTTCCAATTGACGCCTGGCAGAATTAATTACATATTCTTCCGGGGTGATTTTATTGATCGGCGCCATTTTCAGATCGATCTTCTTCCGAAAATGCTCGGGAATATTAAATCTCCCGTCCAGCAGAGATTTCCAAGCCTTAAGACAGGTTTCCATGGCTTGTTGCTGGATGTCATCTGTAGTCTTTGTGCCTGTAGCGAGGCGCCAGATGATCTCTGCATATTGTAGTTTTGCGTATCCTTCTGCTTGGTTACACATTCTTATTAAGTCGGGTAACGCTTCTCCGGCCCAGGCATGATCCAGACTGCTTGCTGCTTCAAAATCGTCCGTGGATAAGCGAGCTGTCCAGTAGGCAATGTACTCTTTTCTCCATTCCTCCTCCAGCTCAGGAGTAACGCCATATTGTTTATACTCGCTATCTGCTCCGTCGCGGGACATAAAAAATTTGCTGCACGAATAGTCAAAGAACAATCTTTTGGCTTTGTCTAAATTTTCGTTCATCTGCTGTGCTCCTGGAAAAATCTATTTACCTTTGCTTCCGGGCAAACCATACCAAAGCAACAAGCGGCAGGAAGGCGACCGACCCGCAGATGGGATTCGACGCTTGATGGACAGGCGTAGGATTCGGTTCAGTAGTATCCACCTGTATAGGATTTGCCTGAGGTGTATCGGTTGTCGGAGGAGCTTTAGGGGTGGCCGTTGCTTCCTCAACAGGCATCATTGTCGGCGTGGGTGGGAGTGAAGTGGGGGTTGCAGTCAACCAGGGGAAAGCGAAACCTTCGCCGCTTCGAGAGATCCCGCCATAGAGCAGATGCGTGATGTTCTCGGCAATCTTCCTAACTACAGGATCGTTGGGCACCAGCTCGAGCGCTGTGTGGATCTCCTCCAGGGCGCGCATCGCTTCAGGCGTGGCACCGTGTACCCATGCATCCCAGGTGGCGCGCTCCGCCAGCAGGTCGGCAAAGCCCGCGTGCCACTGCGCGTCGTTCGGTTTGAGAGAAAGGCAATTCTCGTAAGCATCCACGCTCAATTGATATAGCTCCTGTCCGCCAAGATCCTCGCGATAACCTTTGCTCATCTGGAAGACTTCTTTGTACGCCTTGGCCAACATGCCCCATGCTTCGCCGTCGTTCGGAGATCTATCTACGTTTGCCCGCGCATTCAGGACATTTTGCCAGGCCACGGGAGCAACCAGCGCAAACTCCATATTTTGAACAAGCTGGTTCTCACCCGGCTCAAAATTCTCGAAGTGCCAGCGCGCCTCATTGCCCTGGAACACCGCTCCGGGGGTAGTAGTTGCCCAGCCAATCCCCATATCTAAAATAACGTTCTGCGGGCTGGCTTCATAAGGGAGACGCAGGATGATGTCCGCGTTGCCGATGGTATCCTTCCACCCCGCGCCGGTCTCGAGAATGTAGTAGAACGCTGTATAGGGATAGTAACCTGACCCCTGGAGATCATAGGACACCTGGATGGAAAGGTCCTGCCCGGCCGGAAATGTCACATCGAATTCCGCCCATGGGACTTCACCCAGCTGATAACGGACGTCAGGATAATTTGCACGCCGATATTGAACCTGTTTTCCATTGACCTTTATCCGCAAATTATCTAATTCCGAATATCCTGTCCATCCGTTATCAGCGCCAAGAGGAAAGCGGGCTGCCATGCTTTCCTCTACGCTACTCAGGTTACGCATGGTGAAATCTGCGGAAACTTGCGCCCAACCTAAACTGTCTTGGGTGATATCCCTCTGCACTTCAATGACAACTGTCTCCGCCACCATACGGACCTGGGTAATTTCTGCACCCGGCTGTGGATTGCTGCCCGGCGGATAGAGCGGCGGCGCTACATCCGCACGGACATCTGATGGAAAGGCCAATAAGACGATGAGTAGAGCGATGATGCAGAAATGTTTCATGATGACCTCACACGGCGGTGATGAACATATGTAAATGGATTATAGCACCCGGGTAAAACGCGCTAGCTGACCCGAAATCCTATCGTTGATAAACAGAATATTTATGCACGGACTAACGACAGACAAAGTTTAAAGTCTCTGCTTCGCCTCCTCAATAAACTTCTGAAATATATCCCTGCCCGGAGACCGGTCGATCTTCCAATCCTGCGCATGGATCATCGGCCGGACCGCGGCAGCAAGCTCCCAAAATGCCAGATTGCTGAGCTGCTTTCCCATTTTCGATTCATAAACGCGTAAGAATTCATTTCCTGCTTCCGGCAAGCCCATCAAGACCATATTCATGAGGGCATACCCAACATCCACGGCGGGGTCGCCATAGGAGGCTTCTTCCCAGTCGATCACCGCGGAGATTTCACTTTCGTGCCACAGGACGTTGCCAGACCAGTAATCAATGTGCAGGAGGACCGGCGGAACGCGCTCGATCTTCGGATATTGATTCCGAAGCAACTGCCACAGCTCCGAGCCGCCGGGATATTCCTGCATATAGGCTGGTGCGCCCTCGTACAGTAAGAACCAGGAAGCCTGTTCATTCCCCTCGAGTAAAAAACGCTGTTCCTCTTCCCCACAGGGGATCGAATGGATGGTTGCCAGCGTTCGTGCAAGCTTGCGCGCCCAGTCCAGGGGATCGGAGATCGTATCCATCCTGAGATTGCCATCGACAAAGCGCACGACAATGCC
>DATHTL010000020.1:0-36736 GCA_035463255.1 Anaerolineales bacterium
GCTTTCCTGCAGCGCATCGGAGGCGGAAATAAAGGTGGCTTCGTCTACGCCCTCGGCAAGCTTGAAGGGTGCGAATTCGATGATCTGGTTTTTCGTGCTGTTCATTCTGACATCCTTTCCTTTGGTTTCCCCGCATTCTACAGCAACGGTGTGACAGCCCTATGTCAACAAGTCTGCCAGTTTCTGGACGGTTTCGCGCAGGCTTTTGCGCAGTTCCTTCGGCGACAAAACCTCCGCCGCCGCACCCCAGCTCAGGATCCAGGGCGTGAGCTCGGAGGTGTTGTGGACGCGGTAGGTCATGGTTACACCCTCCTGCCCGGAAGGCGCCTCGCTCTGATATCCATAATGCTGCCGCTCGCGCACCCAGCGGACGGAGTCCGGTTTGAAACGGATCTTGACTTCGACTGTCTTTTCCTGCGCCGGTTTGCCTGCCCGCCGCTTCGAGAAAAGCTCATTCTTGAGGACCAGCCCTTCCAGCCGCGAGAGCCGGAAGGCGCGGATGTCCTTGCGCAGCCGGCAGTAGCCCTCCAGGTACCAGACGCCATCCGAATAGAACAGCTGGTGCGGCTCCACATCCCGCTCGGTGACCTGCTCCTTTTGGTAAGGCAGATAGCGGATGTGGACGACCCGCTTTTCCTGGATCGCTTTCTGCAGGAGCAGAAGCTGTGGATCGTCGAGGTTGAATTTCTGTTCCGGTGTGATAAAGGCGATGATGTTTGTAAGCGCTTCTGCCTGCACTCGCACCTGCTCGGGCAACGCGACCGTGATCTTGGCCAGAGCCTGATTCGCACCCCGGGTTAGCGAACCGGCCGCCTGCTGCGTCAACAGCCGGGAGCCCAGGAGCAGGGCTACCGCCTCATTTTCCGTGAACATCAGCGGCGGGATGTAATAGCCCTCCACCAGCTCGAACCCCTCACCGGGGAGCGCCGCCAGCGGAATCCCCATCTGGTTCAGCGCCGATAGATCCCGGTAGATGGTCCGCTTGCTGACCTCGAATTGCTCCGAAAGGTCCTGGGCGCGGACGCGGCGCTTGTGCTGGAGCGTCAACAGGATGGCGAACAGGCGGTCGATGCGGTTCATGGCTTGTTACCGTATAATAGCGGAATACAACTCGAAAATCAACATCCATGCCTCCACTTTCTGAATTCTTCACCCAACGCATCAAACGCGGACTCGTCCGCCATCTGAATAACCTCAGGATCGCACGCGTCGCCAAACGTGTCGCTCGCCAGTCGTCTCCCGCGCAGGGAGCGCCCATCGTATTTTTCAGGGCCTCCACCGGGATCGACGATCTGTCATGGAACAGCGGTTTTCATTTGCTTGCCTCATGGGCTCTACGACTGAAGGGGATCCCCGTTGCCTATTTCGCCTGCCATTCCGGGATGAGTCATTGTGTGCTGGGGACCAACCGTGACAACGTCCGCAAAGCGCCGCCGTGCAAGTCGTGTATTTATCAATCGAAAACGTTATATGCGGGGTTGCCGTCGAAGGCTGAACGTCAAAGGTCACAGGTTCGGTGGTTCGACGAACATCGCGATCCGCAACTGCTGGCAGCTATCGAGCATCTTCTCTTGCAAGGTCTCATGACGTTTGAATGGCAGGGGATACCGCTCGGCCCGTTATGCCTCCCCGGCCTGCGCTGGATCTTGCGCATCCACCACCTGAAGGATGACGAGCCGACACGTTATCTTTTACGCGAATACATCTTGTCCGCCTGGAATATTGCTCAGCAGTTTACCGACTTTCTCGATCAGACTCAGCCGCGAGCGGTGGTCGTGTTCAACGGGCAGTTCTACCCAGAAGCGGTCGCGCGTTACATTGCCCAACGACGCGGCATCCGCGTGATCACCCACGAGGTTGGCCTGCAGCCTGCCTCTGCGTTCTTCACAGAGGGGGAGGCGACGGCGTACCCAATTCACATCCCGGATGAATTTGAACTGAGTGATGAACAAAACGCGAAGCTCGATACTTATCTCGCCAAGCGCTTCCAGGGCGACTTCAGCATGGCCGGGATCAAGTTCTGGTCCAGTATGAAGGGACTCGATGAATCTTTCCTACAAAAGGCCGCCGGCTTCAAGCAAATTGTCCCCATCTTTACGAACGTCATATTCGATACCAGCCAGCCGCACGCCAACACCGTCTTCGAAGACATGTTCGACTGGCTGGATATGGCCCTGGAGATCATCCGCGCTCACCCGGAGACGCTGTTCGTGATCCGCGCGCATCCCGATGAGCTGCGCGTGCGTAAAGCCAGCCGCGAGACGGTCGCGGCGTGGGTCGAAGCCACCGGCGCGGACAAGGAGCCGAACGTAGTCTTTGTCGCTCCAAGCGAGTCGCTGAGTTCCTACGAGCTGATCCAAAAGTCGAAATTCGTGATGATCTATAACTCTACGATCGGGCTGGAAGCATCGATCATGGGCGCGGCCGTGCTGTGCGCGGGGAAGGCGCGGTTTACGCAATACCCAACTGTATTCTTCCCTCAAACAGTAGAAGATGTGAGAAGAAAGATGGAAGAGTTCCTCGCGGTGGAAAGAATCGATGTCCCGCCTGAGTTTCAGCGCAATGCACGCCGATTCCTGTATTATCAATTGTTCCGTACGTCGCTGCCGTTCGGAAACTTTCTTGAACCATCCGTCCGTACAACGCAGACACGGTTGAATTCGTTTGATTTAGAAAGGCTATCACCTGAGAATTCAAAAGCCATGGAAGCAATATTTGATGGCTTACTGAATGATGGTGATTTCTTATTGAAGGAATAGTACCGAGCTTTATCATGGTTTTCCGGTCAGCCATATCTTTCGCAGACCGGTGGTACAGCCATATTGTAGAAGGATATCTTCCTGCAGCTCCTGCCCGTTTTCCCTGAGGTTTCCCAGGTCGAACTCAGATTGTGTTGTGTAAAGAACCTGGGGTCCCTGGCTTGCAGGTGATTCGACACCGATGATCTGAAACGTATATTCCTTGCCCGCTGATTGCCAGTCAGGTTGGAAGCGCAATGGATACCAGTCTTCTGCAGGGAGCTGACTGTTTGTGACCGACGTATCCAACAGGATTTCATCGCTCGACGAATCTTGAAGGATAAAACGAGTGATGCCTGGATGTCCGGATGAGCGCATGAAAATCCGTACTCCGCCAAGGCCATTACAAGCCACCTGAATGTTCTGCATTAATGACACATCCTCCGCAATGGGTGGAGAGACGCGAGACTCACGCGGGAAGTCCCTGAAAAACGGTTGGTAACACAAGTCTGCCCGGTAGAACGTCGATCCACACGGCACGTGGAAGGAAAAAAATATTGCCACGAGATTAAAAGCCAGGGCCATCGTGAGGGGAACTGTGATCCATCTTGAAGTAGGGACCGACGCTTTGCTCGGCAACGATATGCCTGATAATGCCAGAACCAGCAGTGGCGCCAGAGGGATAAAATAGCGTCCCTGCACGCCGAAAACCTGATCCAGGCCAACCGGGGTGAAGGTTAAGTAGAGGGGTACAACTGTGGCAACATAACCAGCCAGAAACACAAGCAAAAAGGCAAGGCGATATTGCCTGTTGATCTGCTCTCGGCGAGAACCGACCCATAGTGCCGCGCCCAGGCTGAAGAGGAAGAAGAGCGAGAGGATGAGGGGCGGAGTCCAGTAATAATAGCCGTAGCCGTTAATCCATCCCTGGAGGTAAATCCCTCCATTGGCAAATAAGTCCTTCACAAGCGTTATTAAAAACGAGAGTGGGTACGATAGGATATACATCAATTGACCAGCAGGGTTTGCCTCGTTCGCCAGTAAGGGACTGGAGCGTGCTGCTGCGAGCGCGTTCCAGCCCGCTACTTCAAGTAGAAAAAGAATGAGCGTGCCTGCCAGCAGAAAAAGATACATGCGGCTTTGAGCAAATTGCCTCGGCGGCATGATGAGGAATAGAAGAAGAACAAGCGGGATCAGGTTGAGCTTTGCCAGAAACAACAGGGCAATAAGCAGGAGTAAGACGGACAATTCTTTCCAGCCAATTTCCTTTTGTTCAGTTGTTTTCAGGCTTCCGGCAATGAACAAAAAGCCGATGCCATTGGAGATCGCATCTGGAGAGATGGTGGCAGCCTGGAACAACGCCATGGGGGCAAGGGCCAGGACCAGGATGATCCATTTCCCCACCGGTATGAGTCGGATGGAGAGCCAGCCCAGCACGAGATAACTGATCAGGCTGGCAAAACGACTGGCGTAAAAAACGGGCAACGCCGGGCTGTCAGCGCCTCGATGTAACAGGCGCATGGCAATGGCTTGAGGCAGAAGCAGGGAAGGAGAATAGACAGACTTGGTATCCAGTTCGCGACGGACAATCCCGTCCTCGTACAGGGATGCACGCCCATACTGTTGCCAATACTCAGCGTCAATAACGCCCGAATTGCCCTGCTGACGGTAGGCAAAATCTCGAAAGACGATCGGATATTGCATCTCCTGGGGCTGCAATTGCCCGGGGAGGAAGGACCCTCGGGCCATTTCCCAGACCCGCACGAGATGGTCTTCCTCATCGTAGCCAGCACCCGGCGGGATCAGGAAGATCATAGGAATGCCAAACAGGAGCATGAAAAAGAGAAACAGAGTCTCGACCCTGGAAGTGTGTATATCTTTTACCCTGATTCTTGATGAAAGCATAACCAATCCTTGATGACAGAGCTGCCGTACGGGCAGGGCAAGTATATAGCTTTTACAGGCAGATGCAAATCAAATTGTAATGTTCAAAATCCTGAAAGCTCCGTTGTGTCTCCCGGATTTTAAAAGCTGATCATCGAAACAAAGAGGAGAATTCTTCATAAAAATATCACCCCAAGCAGTTTGCTCGGGGTGAATGATTCTTAGCAGAGGATGTAATTTATGTCTGTTACTCTGTGATCGGCAGGTGTAGGTCAAGCGTGAAGGGCAGGGCGTTCACCGATTCATCGAGCGGACCGATGTGTTCCTCCAGCCACTGATGGCGGCCGTGGCGATACTTGCTGCTCTCCATCCATTTGACCAGTTTCTGCCAGGCGGCGGGGATGTCGTCCCATGGCTCCTTCACCTCAATGCGTGTGACCGCGTACAGCCCGCCCGGAAAGTCGATGATCCGCGCCTCTTCATCGCCCTGCACTGATTCATCCACGGTGATCCACACATCGTAGCCGTAGTTCGGCGAGCCGGGCGAAGGATCGGGGTTGTTGTACCCGAAGATGCGATGCGGTTTGCCGAGCTGATCGCGACTCGCTGCCCAGGTCCTCATCTTGTCGAAGGCCATTCCCTCCGGCCCCTCCCCGAAGCCGTTGACGCACGCCACCCGCATGGGGGGCAGATTGACGATACGAACTTCCATGTCACTCATGTTTACTCCATTGTTTTTGTTATTATCTTCGAAGATGGCTGCATATTAACACAGGCTACCTGACATCTCCTGTCAGGAATTATTGGTAGAATGGAAATATGCGCGCCGACAGGCTTCTCTCCCTTCTCATGTTGATCCAGTCACGCGGGCAGATGACCGCCCAGGAATTAGCCGATGAACTGGAAGTCTCGGAGCGGACGATTTATCGCGACATTACCGCCCTCTCCGCGTCTGGCGTTCCCATCTATGCCTCACGCGGACCCGGAGGCGGGGTGAGGCTGATCGAGGAATATCGCACCACGCTGACAGGTCTCACGTCTGACGAGACGCGTGCCCTGTTCACCATGAGCATCCCCGCCCCGCTGATGCAGCTTGGCATGGGCGAAAAGTTCAAAGGAGCCTTGCTCAAGCTGTCCGCGGCTTTACCCGACACCCGCCGCGCCGACGAGGCACGCACGCGCCAGCGCATCCTTCTGGATTCCTCCTGGTGGTTCCAGACGGGGCAGCAGGTGCCGTGCCTGCAGATCATCCAGCAGGCGCTTTTTCAAGACCGCTGTTTACGCATCAAGGTTCGCTGGGATTTTTTTAACACGGAATTCGGACAGGATACCGAGCCGTACGGCCTCGTTGCAAAGGCAAACATCTGGTATCTGGTTTATGCACGTGGTGGAAGTCCGCATGTTGCGCGGGTTTCACAGATCATGGAAGCTGAACTAATGGCGGGAACGTTTACGCGCCCGCCTGATTTTGATCTGGAACACTTCTGGGAGAGCTGGTGCCGGGAGTACGAATCTCAGCCCCCGTTCCGGGCGCGGGTGCGAGTGGCGCCGCAAGCGTTGCCCATCCTGGCCGAGTATGTGGGCGACCGAGCTCGGATGCAGCTAAATCAATCACCTCGTCCCGACCAGGATGGCTGGGTCACGCTTGATCTACCGTTCGAATCGTTCGTCGCGGCGCGCACGCGTTTGCTTGGGCTCGGTCGCGCTGTAGAAGTGCTCGAACCAATCTCGTTACGAAAAAGCCTGATCGATTTTGCGGAACAGATCGTGGGGTTTTATAAAAACATGTAGGGGACGGCAGCTGCCGTCCCCTACATGTACTGGCTATTTTATGGAGCCTTACTGCTTCAATACCCAGCTATTCCCATCTTGCTGATAACCAAAACCTGCCGCGTTGTTTTTCAACCACTGGACCTGCCTGACGTGCATGGGAGTCTGATCTTCCGTCTTTCCGCTCCACGCCTTCAGCAGTTCATCGACATTCCCGCCAATAAAGTCAATGCGGGGAATTCCTGCTGCCACCTCGGTCCGAATTGCGGCGGCATAGATCAAAAACGCATCGATGTTGTTATCCTTCAACTGTTTCAGTACTTCGGGATGGACAAGGATGTACTTTCCGCCATGGCTGAGCGACTCTTGCATGGATGTCATCCCTTCGCCTAACACTAGTCTTGCACCGGAGCCGTCAATTGAGTTCTGGGCAATGCTTAGAATCAAGTCAAAGAACTGGCTGTTTTCGGGGTTACTCTTTGACGCGGAAGCAAATTCACGTGTTGCCGGCTTTGAAGGAGGAGGCGCGGTCTTGGCACCTTCCACAATGCCCATAGCGATGATGCCGGTTGCCACGAATGGATCGATATCCCTGACCTTCTTGCAGTGATATTCAAACACAATCGAGCAGACGATCATGCCAGCCCGGGCCCCCTCTACATAATCAAGCCCATGCTTTTTCATGATCGCATGGTATTGGTCTTGATATTCTGACAGCACCTCTTCCACACCCATAAGCGGTTTATTCTGCTCGGGAAACACCGTGACCAGGGGTTTCGACATCACGTCCAGTCCATTTTGTTTGCAATAGAACGCAAACATGTTCAAGAGCTGGGGCCAGGCTTCATTGACTTGATCAGAAAGGACAACCGTCCCCGGGGCAATATCATTTTTATAGTGCAGCGAGCGATGCAGGCTTGACCCGGCCAAACGGGCCGCGACGGCGAGAACGGTCCCGGCATGAGGTCTTCCACCCATGAGTGGAGTTTTCTCCTGTAATGCTTGTACAAAGTCCATCGCGGCGTCATAACGCTTTTTCTGCATCTCCGGTGACATGAGCGATTCACCCCTCGCGGGTGGTGTGATGGAACCCCTTGGAGGCGTTTGTACAGGTTCTTTTTTGGGTGATTTCTTGAATAGATCAAAAAGTGGCATGATGTGCTCCTCAATGTTTATTTCGACCCTTTGGTTCGAAAAATAATTAGTGCTTCAACGCCGGGGGAACGGTTTTGGCAGCTTCCAGGATTTTCTCTGCCACAATCCCGGCGGCGGGCTCAAGATCGATGATCTTCGCAGCATGGTATTGCTGAATCAGGAGGGAGCAAAGAACGATTCCGGCCCGGGCGCCATCCAGATAACCGAAACCATGTTTTTTCATCACAGCATTGTATCTAGCCTGGAGCTCACTTTGTACATAGAGCATCTCCACCTGGGGTTGACGGAAATCACGAGCGCCCATGCTGCTCAAGATCAGATACCCGATCGGTATATCTGCTTTCTTAAAGGTGTGTTGTTCGAGAAGATAGATCAACCCTTCCCAGGAGGCATTCACTTCATTCGATTTGATAACGGTGCCTGAGGGAGAATCCTCCTTGAAGTTGAAGGACCGGTATAAACTGGTGCCGGTCAGCCAGGCTGCGGCCGCGAGCATGGTGCCTGCATGGAGACTGCCATCGGAGGCAGCCAGTTGTCCTTCCAGTATGGATAAGAACTCCAATGCCGCCTGGCGGGCTCTTCCCAGATGGTCCGCTGAAGAAGGAGTGTTATAAACCTGAGCAGGCTCTTTTTTGGTGAATTTTCTGAAGATGTCTGAAAGTACCATGATGGACTCCTGAATATGTCTGGCTCTCCCGCCCGATGGGATAATTATTCCAAAATACATCCAAGAATCCAATATCAAAAACTTGCAATATATCAACAGCTTCGCAAGGATTCCATAAGTCGGACGGGTTTTCCGTGCAGCGCCCCCGGAGCGTAACGGAGGTGGGTAACCCGTCAGAACCCTTGTAACTGTCACGCCACAGGCGCGACCTACTATCTTTTTTTCCCACAGTGGATACTATATTATAGAGAATTCTCTTTAAAGGTCCGTGCATGGATGATCAAACCGCAATTTCCTGTATAAAGCAAGGTGATTTGAACGGTCTGGAGAGCCTAGTGGATCGCTACCAGGCGCGGGCGGTGCACGCCGCCTACCTGATCGTGTATGACCGTGCGCTGGCAGAGGATATTGCCCAGGCGGCTTTTGTGAAGGTTGCAGAACGGATCCACCAGTTCGATGAGCAGCGCCCGTTTGGGCCATGGTTCTTCCGAATTGTGGTGAACGATTCCCTCAAGGCTGCGAAGCGCCAGAGACGGAATGTCTCGCTGGATGAGTCCTCGGAACCCTCCACACTGAAGCTTGCAACCTGGCTCACCGACCCGGCCCCTCCGCCCGGAGAGATCGTAGAAGAGCAGGAGATGCGCCAGCAAATCTTGAAGGCGGTCAGAAGCCTTACGCCCGAGCAGCGCGCGGTGGTCGTCATGCGCTATTTCCTCGATATGAGCGAAGCAGACATGTCCACCCACCTTAAGCGTCCACTCAGCACCATCAAATGGTGGTTGAGGGATGCCCGCAAACACCTGCATCACCTCATCGATGATTACTTCATGAGAGGAGTCAATTATGAATAAGAAAAGAATCCAATCCGTTTTGCAAGATGCGCTGGAACAGGAAACCCCCTCCTCCCAGATCAGGTTGTGGCCATCCGTCAGGGCTCACCTTGTTGCGGGAAACCATCTAGTAATTCCACAAGGAGAAAAAATGAACCCGTTCAAACGATCTCGTCCCGTTGCCTTTGTCACGGTGACGGTCCTCTTTCTACTGGCATTTGCCCTGATCACCCCACAGGGACGTGCCCTTGCGCAGGATGTCCTGCAATTCTTCACTCGCACGGAGAGCGATACGTTTTATATGGAACCCTCCGATCTAACGTTTGAAGAAACCACGCCATTCCACGAGATTTGTGGTATCTCTCTCGCCTCCGGCAACAGGTGCTCGGTAGAACAAATCCGCGGTATGGTGGATTTTGAGGTCAAGGAACTGGGGACGATTCCCGAAGGGATGCATTTCGTTGGCAGTACAGGCGGACCAGATTACGTTGAATTAAAGTACGACTATGCAGATAGACGGAATGGCAGCTTACATGTAATTGTTGAGGCGGTTGGGAGACCCTCTGGCATGGGCACCTGGTTCGTCGCCAAAAGCGCCCCGGTAGAGCAAGTCCAAATCGGAAATCTGCCCGGTGAATATTACACTGGCATCCTCTTCCAAGATGATGAAGGCAATGTTACCTGGTTGCCAGATGATCCCCAGGCAACCCTGCGCTGGGAAGATGGCAGCAGCACCTATACCCTGACCTACTATGCTCCGAAATACCCCCTGACCAAAGACGATTTGGTCCGGTTGGCAGAAAGCATGACGCTCGAGCCAGTTGCGAAATAGCTGCTGCCTGAAGTCTAAAGGACGGAGCCTAAACCTCCGTCCTTTTTTGATTCCCGCCTGTCGATATACTTTGTCAGACTCCGGGCACACGTGCGTTTTATATAATGAGCACGTGTTCAAATCACTTCCGTTCAGGAGGTCTGATTGACCGAAAATACGACACTACGCGCTGTTAAACGTTGGCTTTGGCCAGAAAGTGAGAGTTCACTGCAGAATGCCGATGCGTTTACGCGCCTGTATGAACAGACCTATCTCACAGTATTTCGCTATGTCTATGGCCTGAGCGCCAGTTCTCACCAGGAGGCGGAAGACCTCACGGCGGAAACCTACGCGCGAGCCTGGAAGTATCGACAGCGTTTCAACGGAGATGAGCAGGCTGTTCTCGGTTGGCTGTTGCGAATTGCGCGCAACCTGGCCATCGACGCATCCCGCCGCCGCAAGGTGCGTGACGTGGATGAAAGCGCCAACGTTGAGTTGTTGCTGGATCCCCAGGTGGCCCCTGAAATCGATGTCATCACGCGTGAGCAAATTGCGCTGCTCTGGCAAATGCTTGGCACCTTGGCGAGCGATGTGCGTGAAATGATGGTATTGCGTTACATGCTTGGCTGGCAGGTCAGACAGATGTCCAGCTATCTTGGCGTGAACGAGAATACGATCAGTGTCACGATCCGGCGGACCCTCAAAAGCTTGCAGCGCGAGTGGCCGCAAGCTCAGGAGAAAGACAATGAATAACCGGACTATCTCATCTGCACCTGATGACAACAAAATGGAAGAACTCTTAGCAAAGATTCAACCTGTGCCGAGCGAGTCGTTTCAGGGACGAATGACACAGGCTGCCTGGTTGATGAATCAAGAGAAGGAAAACAAGACGCCGAGAGCTAAGCACTTAAGAATCGCAGTTGTCTTCGCTCTACTTCTGGTGTGTATCGCACTGGCTGCCTCTCCACAGGGCCGCGCGTTTGCTCAACGAATATTTCTCTTCTTCACCGTGACGGAAGAGAAATCATTCCCAATACCGACCGAGCAGGTCTATTCCCTTCCTCCTACCGAGACACCTGCGCCTACTTTTATTCTGCCACTCGAGCCTGTTGAGCCTGTTACCCCCACCCAAACGCCCCCGGCGTCGGATGTATCTTGTGACTCGGCAGACGTCCGGGCAGGATATGTATGTCAGGTCAAGGCAGTAGAAGCACAGGCTGGCTTTAACGCGAAGGAATTTCCCCAGGATCCCAAGGGAATGCAGTTCTCACAGGCTGTTTTTGATCCCGCGGCAAAAACGATTGGCATGGAATTTATCGCGATGGGAGGCGGCGGCTCTCTATACCTGAGCCAGGGAGTGGGTGAGTTTCCCTTGGCAAGCCAGTGGGGCACGGTCCCAGCGGATGCTATCAAACAGGTGAGCGTCAATGGACAATATGCGGAAGTGGTATCGGGAACGTTTGTCGTTTACCCAAATACAACCGAGGCAGTCTGGCAGCCCGGTGGAGCATTACGTTTACACTGGCGTGAGAGCGATCGCTGGTTCTCCCTCGAAAAAATGGGTAACCCCTATCCCATTGAGTGGATCGATGAAAATGAACTTGTCAGACTGGCTGAGAGCCTATTGGATGAACGTCCAGTCGATCAAGTTCCACCAGTGGACCCCGAATACCTGACCAGCATCGAAGCTGCCGAAGAATTGGCCGGGTTTGATATCCCTGCACCTACGGTTCTCCCCGAAGGATATGAGCTCAAACGCGTGGTCTGGGCAGATAATACGGCACGTCTTATATATGGCCCCAAAAACTCTACCGAATACGCATTGCTCATCTTTATGGGACCTGTTGCAAATTCTCATGTTGGGCCATGTCTCGAGTGTCCACCGGGCGCGGTGGAAGAAGTGAAGATCGGTCCATGGCAGGGTTGGTATATGCGCGGCGCTTTCAATATGGGTTTGGGTTCCAACGCAGATCCCACACCGACTCCCGTCTGGGAGCCAGATGCCCCTCACTGGGGTCTGGATTGGAAAACGGATACATTATGGTTTTCAATGTCCTATTTTTCCTCGGGCAATGGCGGCCAAGAGATGAATAAAGAAACCATGATCAAAATTGCCGAGAGCTTGCGTTAACAGTCACGAAGCAAAAGGACGGAGATGGACTCTCCGTCCTTTTGCTTTTAACAGCGCGAACAGCGTATACTCCTGTAAGATTTTCTCTCCTTGTCCGTTTTCATAGTGAAACACGCGTGTTGTTGGAGAGCCCATGAATTTGTTTAGACGTAATACTAACTCACCTATTGCCAGTCCGGTCGCCTTTCGCGAGCTTTACGAACGCAACCGCCTACCTGTCTTCCGTTACATCTATGGTCTGACAGGTGGCCCGCAAGCCGAGGCGGAGGACCTCACTGCCGAAACCTTCCTGCGTGCCTGGAAGGCCCGTCATCGTTTTGTGGGAGAGGCAGACTCTGCCACCGGCTGGTTGATCCGGATCGCCAAACGCCTCGTCATTGACGAATATCGCCGCACATCGCAGGCGACCCGGAACCTGCCTCCCGCTCCCGAAGCAGACTCTACTCCCGAACAGGACGCCATCGACGACGAACAGAAGGGGTTGTTGATCACACTGCTGAGAGACCTATCTGACGAGCAGCGCGAGATCCTCACCCTGCGTTATCTGCTGGGCTGGCGGGTGACCGACATCGCCGGACACATGGGCGCATCAGAAAACAATATCTCTGTGACGATTCATCGAACGCTTTCGAAGCTGCGCGAGAAATGGCTCGAAGCGGACCGAGAAAGCCTGCCGGTGATCGTCGCCCAGGAGAACATCTCATGAGAAACATTCCTAATGAGAAACAGATCGAAGAGCTGCTTGAAAATCTTCCTCCGCAGATGAGCAAGCGGCTCGATGAGCGTCTATCCAACGCTCCGTGGATGTTACAAAGTAAACAAGGAGAAAGAATGAATTTAACCCAACCGCGCCGCCTGTCGCGCGTCGCGTTCGCAAGTCTGATGATCGTCGCCTTGCTGTCCCTGGCATTCATCACCCCACAGGGACGTGCTTTTGCCCAGAGCATCTTACAGTTCTTTACACGCGCAGAGAGCAACACCTTCCCGGTGCAGCCTTCACAGCTGCCTGTGAATCCAGGCGATCAATCTATGCCAACCGCTGAACCGCCCGCTCCGCTGGTCGCTATGTCAGAAGCAGAAATGCAGGCTGGTTTCGACGCCGCCGAGCTACCCCTTGTACCAGCGGGATTCAATTATCTCGGCGCACGGTTATATGGAAATGCGATCAGCATCGAATATGAAGCGCAGGGTGGCGGCGGCAACCTCATCATCATGCAATCGAGGGATGGCTTCCTCCAATCAGATTGGGACAAGGTCCCGGCCGAAGCAGTGAACCCGGTGAAGATCGGTGAATTCGAAGGAGAGTTTACACAGGGAACATTCGTTGTCCCGGCCGGAGAAACGTCTGCCGTATGGAACCCCGCTGCTCCCATTCTGCGCCTGCGCTGGATGCGGGATGGTGTCTGGGTCGAGATGACCAAGTTCGGAAACGTCGAAGCGATCGAATACCTCGATCAGAATGGCATGATCGCGCTGGCAGAACGTCTGACGACGGAACCGTTCTCTCTGGAGATAGAGGAAGTGGAATCGCACACTGGCTATGATGTACTGGAACCCGGGACACTTCCGGCGGGAATGACCTTTCTTGGTTCCTCCCTGGACCCGGTCTCGAACACGGTATCGCTTTCGTACGGGTATTCCGCAGCAGACCGCCGTATCCTGATCCAGCAGCAGCCTATGAATTCCGTGGAAGCATGTGAACTGTGTACGCTGGTGGGTGCCAGCGCCCCGGTAGAATCGATTCAGGTCCGAAATGCCCCTGGCGAGTATGTTGTGGGAGTCTGGAAAGCAGATAATGCCGGGAACTGGATCTGGGAGAATGACCCCTTTCTACAGCGCTTGCGCTGGCAAGAGAATGGTGTTGCTTTTGAGCTCCTCTACATGGGACCCCCTGAGGAGATTACCAGAGCAGACCTGATCGCCATTGCCGAAAGCTTGCAATAGCATAAAAAAGTGACAGTCGCCCCGACTGTCACTTTTTTCTTTAAACAGGCTTTTTTAGGCTTTTTGGAGAGTTCTTAATGACGGAAGACACACTTAATATGCTATAGGACATTGGTTTGTGTAACAAATTGGACTTCTCGCGGTCTCGTTTATAATGAATTTTAGCTTTCGCGTAGTGTTTTTATTAATAATTCATCGAAGGAAATCATGGATAGATGAATATTTATTCAGTGGAGTTATGTAAGGACCTTGAAAATCGTTTCGCAGTATGCCGGTTGGACAGGCCGATGCGTGTGGATCGTTACGACGCAGGCGACCTGCTCCAGTATGACGTGGCGCCAATTCTACCCGGTGGGGGACGCTCAGAGGTGTCACTGCAGGTCGACAAGTTCGTCGGGGGCGGGTTTGCAGGACAAGTCTATAAAGTAAAAGTATTGGCAATCGATGGAGACCCTGTCACGCTCGAGGTGGGTCAGACCTACGCTCTAAAAATCTTGATTCCCCCCTCAGGGCTGGCACTGTTCTTCCGCAACCTGTTGTATTGGATCGGATTCCAGGGGCCGTTTCAACTGCAGATCAACCCGGCCGCGGCGCGGGCTGGCGCGCTCTGGCAAAGGTTCATCCGTCGCGCAGCGGCGCTGTGCTTTCAGGACGAGGAGGCCGTTAACCAGATCCACGCGACGCTGGTAGATCACACGCTCGGCAGCTGCGGGGAGATCAGCAATTGGGTGGAAGGCCGCACCTGGCGCCTCGAAGTGGACGATCATGTGGACCTGCTTGCCCGCTGGGAACGGGGTAAAGTAGATGAGCGCTTTGTGCCTGGCTCCCCCGAATATCGTCATAAGAAGAAGTTTATGCACGAGTTTGTGGAGCTGCTCCACGAGATGGGCGCTCACGAGTTCGCCCGTCAGTACGAATGGTCCACCTGGAAGAGCCAGCCGAACGTTCTCAAGCGCCTCGAGACCGATCCCGATCCGCAGCGTGGTCTGACCGCCGTGGATTTTCGCGCCGGACTAACCTTACTGCCCTTCCTGCCCATGAGCCCGGGCGATGTAAAGCTGATCTTCCAGGGCATTGGGCGCGGCAGCCTCGTTCAGTTTGACCGCGGTGACCTGAACCGGCTCGAAGCCTTCTTTCATAAGCATGAGTCGCATTTCGCCGACATACTGCCTCTGCTCGATGAACTCAAGGAGTGCGAGCGCATCTACCGCAACTCCATCCCCGACCTGACTCACAACGGCCTGCGCGTACTATTCGACCCATCCCTGCGAAAGACAATTGCCGATAGCGCCATCACAGGCTGGCGCATTCAAAACATTATCGATGAAGAGAGTGAGGCTCGTCTGCGCACCAGCCGGCCTTTCCTCCTCTTCTTTTTTCTACTCGGACTGATCCCGTTCCTGGGTGCGGTCCTGCGCAAAACCATCGGGCGGGCGGACTATCGTTCTCATTATTCGCGTCTTTTATATGACCTCTCCTATATCCGGAGAACCTTCCGTGCCAAGCGGATCGAATCGCTGATCCGCTGGAATCGCGAAGAGCGGGTGACGCCCGAGAAGGCCGAGCAGACCTACACGTCGCCGTTGCTTTATCTATATCACCTGCCGCTCTCGATCTTGCCCTTAGGCCTCCATCGCTTCCTCTCCGACCGTGAGTTCTTCCTAAAGACAGGTTACGATATTTTCGTGCGCCCGCTGCGATTGTATTTCAATGCGGCCATGCGCGAGCAGTGGCTCCGGGATATGGTCGAAGAAGGGCGGGACCGGCAGATGATTAGCGCCGCAGATGCCTGGGAGATCAATTCCCAGCTAGGCGATCCCTACATCCACAAATACTTACAGAGCCTGGCCGTCCACATCCTCCTGTCGCCGACTACGCATATTGTTTCGTTCGGGCTGGCGGCCTATTATCTGATCACCCATCCCGATGTACCACAGGTGGAGGCTTACGCAGTGGCTGCCGGCATCATTGCCCTGTTCCAGCTTATCCCGGTCTCTCCGGGCTCGCTCTCGCGCGGACTGTATGTTATGTATATTGCCATCAAAGAGCGTAATTTCAGAGATTACAGGATCGCCCTGCCTCTTGCCTTCCTGAAATATGTCGGGTACCTGTCGTTCCCGATCCAGATGACCTACCGCTACCCAACCCTGGCGCGTTTTATGGCCGGTTTCTGGGCAACCCGGACGGTGCGGTTCATGCCAGTCTTCGGGGAAAGCGGAGCGCTGCTGGAGCACAAGATTTTCAGCTGGTTTTATAACGTGCCGCTCACCATCCGCCGTAAGATGAATGAACGGGCGGAATGGCGCAAACGTCAGAAGCCGCGCGCCTGGCATGCGGTGCTGATCGTGCTTGTTTTCGCGGCCCTGGGAGGCTATTTGGAGTACCTGTTCCTGATGAAAACTGGTTCGGCTCCTGAGCTCGGGCAGATCGCCCCGGTCCTGATGGCAGCCGGTTTTCTGGGTGGTGTTCTGGTAAACCTGGGGAGTGGAGGCGCTTCCTCCGGGCAGCGGCTGGTGATGGCCATTGCCAGTGGAGTGAGCATCGGTGTTTTACTTACTGCCGTTTCCCTTGTTTTTGGTTCGGGCACCGGCACCGAGCCTCTAACGCTTCTCTCGAATACGGTGTGGCGTTCCTTCATTACCGGCTTTCTATGTGTTGTGGGCGCGCTGGTGGCTGAACTTAAGCTGGGAAACCTGCCAGCCGTGGTTCCGCCGAGAACGCGGTCGGAGCGCTATTGAATCGACGATCTCGTGATCCACTCGGACTTTCTCAAAGTCCTAAAGCCGTCAGTTCCATCCGCTAATCTTCGCGAATGAGCGCGAATTCTCAGACAGTTCGTTGAAGATTCGCGTAAACACCTGCATGATTTGCATAGCAAATCACACCGGGTGCAAGTGTTCGCAGACTCCATTTCTTACGTTGAGAAATCCCTGGTGATCCACAGGGCTTTCTCAAAGTAGGGATGAGAGTGGAAAAAAGTGACCTTTCTCGGTTATGCTTTTGTGTGAGGCACAAATCCATAAACACGAGGAAGGTCGCGATGGAGTCTAACACAGGTCAAGTGATCAATTTGGGGAGTTTGTATCAAGGGTTTGGCGAACGGAAGGATAAGCGCAAGGCGAAGGGGAAGCGGTATGCGCTGGCCACAATCTTGCTGGGGATGTTTTTGGCGAAACTGTGTGGGGAAGACAAACCAAGTGGGATTGCGGAGTGGGTCGCGTTGCGCGGCAAATGGATTGCCCAAGTTTTAGACTTGAAACGGAAAAGCATGCCCAGTCATCACACCTATCGACGAACGCTGGCGGCGAGTGTGGATGCCCAGGAATTCGACGAACTGGCTCGAGACCATCACCAGCAGAGTGGGAAAGCGGGCTACCAGGTGGTGGTGTCCATGGATGGAAAGATCCTGCGGGGAACGATCGATTTGGAGGTCAGTGATGGACTCTGTCTGCTGACCCTGTATTTGCCAGGGGAAGGGATCACGTTGGCCCAACTCGCCATTGAAGAGGGGCAAAGTGAAGTGAGCGCTGCGCCGACCTTGCTGGGCTGGGTGGATTTGCGCAATAAAGTCGTGATTGGCGATGCTCTGCACACGCAGAGACAGGTTTCCATCCAAATTGGCAAGGCCGGCGGCAATTATGTATGGACCGTGAAAGGCAACCATCCCCAACTCCTTCAGGATCTGCAGGATTGGTTTGATGACAAGGTCCCCCTTGTGCCAGGCATGGGCTCTCCGCCCAAAGACTTTTGTTCCGCCTGCCTCATCACTAAGGGACATGGGCGTTTGGAAGTCCGGACTCTCACCACCAGCAGCCAACTCAATGATTTTCTCGACTGGCCTTTCCTGCAACAAGTCTTCCAACTCCAACGCACCATCACGATTTCAAAAACAAAGAAAACACGTTCTGAAACAATTTATGGCGTCACGAGCTTATCCGCTGAGCAAGCTTCTCCTTCCCAATTGCTGCGGATGCTGCGTTCCTACTGGCAAATCGAAAATCGTTTACATTACCCCAGAGATGTGACTTTGCATGAAGACCAGACCCGCTTCAAACACCATGCCGCGGCTCACAATATGGCCATCATTAACAATCTCGTCCTGGCTGTGCTTGCCAAATCCAACTTCCCCTTTGTCCCCTCCGCCCGACGTTTCTTCGCCGCTCACCCCGACCAAGCCCTCGACCTCTTACTTTGAGAAAGCCCTGTGGTGATCCAAAGGTCTAGTTGTATTCCGCAGCGGGCCGCAGTACAATGATTTTGGAGGTTAAGATGTCTCCAAATGACGACAATCCTGAAGAGATGAAAAAAGCGAAGAAGAAGTATCTGTGGTTCGGATACGGTAGTTACGGGGGATATGGCAGCATCGGAGATTCGAATGCATTCCAACCGGTGAATATCCGTGCCGACCCGAGCCTATTTGACAAATTGTTTGAAGTCTTCGGGGTAAAAGAAAAGCCGAAACAGGAATCAGGGAAAGACAAGAATTAAGAAGTCAACAACCCTGCGAGGAGACGAGCCTTTGCAGGGTTTTCTCTATTTTGCCAGCTTCCGTTGCAGCGCGATCTGTGCCGCCTCGGCAATGAAGGCGCGCAAGATCTCGGGCTCGATATCCTCTTTCTCACGGATCGTTAAGTAGCGTACCTGTGACCCCTCTCCTTCCAGCCGAAGTTCCGGGTCGAAGAGCTGGATTCCGTATTCAAACCCAAGCATGATGCGGTTTTCAAAGGGCGCGATAAAACAGAAATAGGCATCGCTCCTGCCCCTCTTGACTCGATAGCCGATCAGCTTCCAGCCAGTATAGACAGCCTCCTTTACGTTGGGGACCGTCTCTTTGACAAGCGCGCGCAATTCGTTCGCGAGACTCTGTATCTCTGGCGGAAACGTGGACAGGAACTCGTCGGGAGAGGGCTTCGCAACCATCGGTAATTATTATTCCGCGTGAATGGAGAATGTTACTTCTTCCTCGGGGCTGGTCTCACTGCCGGGTGCAAAATATCCCAGCACGATGGTGGTATCACCTGCATCCACCGCGCGAAACGTCCACACATCCACGCCGCCGGAGCCAGCGAGGACAGGTTCCTCTGCAATGTAATCCTGCGCGATCAGCTCCAGCATGTTTTCATCCAGCGCAGGAAGGATCTCCCAGTGGTAGCCCGTGGACGGATTCGAAGGCACCACAAGATCGAATGTCTCACCTGCTTTCACTGTGATCAGCTGTGTGTGGTCTGTTGGCTCAGACAGTGTATTCGGCGTCTCGACTGTAGGGGGAAGGGTGGCGGACGGAGTGGGTGACGATGTTGCACAACCGGCCAGTAGAACAGCCGCAATCCATAAAACAGATATCCTTTTCATCGCGATCTCCAGGAATAAGTATACATGAAGACACTTGAGAATCGTAAAAGCAGATGTCCTTCGATCATCGGTTCAACTTTCCATGCCTGATGGAGAGGGAGATTGTGTTTCTAGCATCAGACGTTTTTTTCGATGTTTTGTAAACCAATGGATCAACATGGCTCCAAGCAAACAAATCGGGAGAATCACGAGCCCTGCCTCCGGGCCGAAGGCGCCGCCCGTCCACAACTCCGGGCCTGAGACAGTAATGCGGAATAGACCCGGACGGTCATGGCCTGAGACAGGGAAGCCAAACACGGTGCTTTGAAAGAAGTTCCAGCCAAGATGCATGCCAATCGGAAGCCAGAGCTGAGCCGTGCGGATGTATGCATACACAAACAACAATGCGAGAAGGAATATCCCCGCGACTGCCATCCAGGTACTGTTGGGATTGGATAAATGTTCCATGCCAAAATACAGGGAAGAGATCAGAATTCCCCAACCCAGGTTGAGTCCGCTGGCGAGAGATTGAAGGATGTAGCCCCGGTACACCAATTCCTCATTCCAGGCAACAAGGATATATACAAGGAAGTATCTCAGCGTTTCATGAATTACCATGAAAGGTTTTTCCACTTGCCAGGCAAAGGACTCAAGGGTTAGCCATCCTGTAGAAAGCTCGATCAGAAAAATCACTGCTATCAGCACAAAAGTGATGAGAATGCCAAGGAGGACATCGAACCCTGCCTGTTTGTGTAAGGCGTACCCCAGACTAGTGAATGTCCTTTTATCTATAAAACGGCGCGTAAGGTATATGGCGCTCGTGACCACAACCAGATCGATGCACAAACTGATGAGGATAGGAGTGGGTCCGGCTAGCCCGATAGCACCGCGAACCCAATCCACGACGTTAAAGAAAAGTCCTGTCAGGAATACAGCAATCAATATACGCCAGCCCGCACGCAGACGGGATTGGTCTTCCGTAAGGAATACGCGCGACAAAATTATACGGGATTGAGCAAGCATGATCTCCTCTTTTCATTTGATGAAAGTTTTACTACCTGATGGATTAGACCGATGCTTGTCCGGCGAGTTTCAGTCCTTGTGAACTGTCTTTCGGCGGGAGCTGGCGCGGCAAAAGGATATAAAATCATGTAGCGTACCCTGCGGTTAAGAGTGTGTAAGCTACAAAAAGGACGATGATTTGTATTTACCCAGGAATAGACTAGTTCCCCTCATCTCTACGGCCCTTCAATGTGTTTTTCATGGTCATATATAATCAATCCATGCCAAAAATTTCCCTCTTCGGATGGATGATAGCATGGACATTGATGACATTACTGGCGGGCTGTCTCATGCCACAGGCAGCTGCAGTTGCAACGCCTACAGAATTATCCATCGCCACCGAGACGCCCATCCCGCCCACACGGACTGCTACGCAAACCTCAACCCTTACGCCTGTACCATCTCCCACCTCCACGCCGGAACCGGGCGGCTGTCAGAAGCCGCCCGAAGATTACACGCGGCTCGAGGTCAACGGCCAGACGATCAACCAGCGGACCTTCGCCATGCTGGCGCATGCCCAGGAGCTCTATGGCGGCGAAATAGATCTCACCGGGTCTGCCATTACACAGGGCAGCTACACGGCTAGTGTCGCGGCATCGTTTGGCACGCACGCGGGTGGGGGCGCGGTGGATCTTTCGGTGATGCGTCAGGGGACCTATACTGTTCTTTGGGATGATGTGGGACCGCTTCTGCACGCACTGCGCGCGGCAGGCTTTGCCGCCTGGCTGCGCGAATATGGCGAGCTGCACCCGGACTCGTCCATCCACATCCACGCTATCGCGATCGGCGACCGGGAATTGTCAGAGGCGGCTGAGGAGCAGCTGACAGGCGAGGCGGGCTACTTTCGCGGTTATAGCGGCTTGCCAGTTGTCATGTACGGGGCTCCTGCGCCGGACCGTTATGGCGGGCCTGTGATTTGCCAGTGGATGATCGATCTGGGGTATCAGGATTTAAGATAGTAAGTACGGGCACTGCCCGCACCAATAAAACCCTTCCCGAATTTTCTGCCCGCTCAATTTCAGTTCTCAAGCTGGCTGGCCAAAAAGGCAAATACATCGGCATCTTCTGCTATTTGCTCATCCAGCGGCGTGCCGATCCCATGACCGGTGGTGCTCGTGCGCAGCAAGACGGGCTTGCCGGATTCAGATGCGGACTGCAGTGCTGCCGCCATCTTGCGGCTGTGATAAGCTAGCACACGCCCATCGTTTTCTCCCGCGGTCAGAAGAACAGCCGGATAGTGTGTTCCTGCTTTGACACGATGGTAGGGGGAATAATCGTACAGCGCCTCGAAATGCTGAGGGTTGGCAACGGTACCAAACTCGGTCACGTTGAACGCGCCGTTGGAATCGCGTTCCACGCGCAGCATATCGTAGATGCCCACATGGGAGGCCACCGCACAGAACAAGTCCGGGCGCTGGGTGAGTGCGGCTCCCATCAACAAGCCTCCGTTGCTGCCGCCTTCGATACACAAGCGTTGCGGCGTGGTGTACTTGCTTTCGACCAGATACTCTGCGCAGGCAATGAAATCGTCAAACACATTTTGCTTTTTGGTTAAATTCCCTGCTTTGTGCCATTCCTCTCCGTACTCTCCTCCGCCGCGCAAATTTGCGATGACGACCACCCCGCCCAGATCCAACCAGACGCGTAGCCGGGGCCAGAAGAATGGGCTCAAGCTGATGCCATACCCACCGTATCCGTACAGCAGGACAGGATTCGTTCCATCGAGTTTCGTATCCTTGCGGCGAAGTATGTTGATCGGCACTCGCGTCCCATCGCGTGATGTGGCAAACTCGCGCAGCACTTCGCAGTCGCCAAAATCGGCAGGGGAGGTCATACAGAGTGCCGTGCGCCGGACTTCGTTTGTCGCAGGGTTATAACGAGCCCAATAGTCCGGATTGAGAAAACTGCTTGCCAAGAACAAAACCGTATTTTCCTCCTCGTGCTCCAACGCCCAAATGCCTGAGACTGGCTCGATGGGCACCTCCGTGACCTGCTGCCCCTGCTGATCCAGCACACGCAGCCGGGAGGGTCCACCGTCCAGTTCCGTGATGTAAAGATAATCACGGGTGGGCAAAAAGAACTTGATTGTGAGCGATCCTTCCGGGACGATGACCTGCGCCGCGTCCAACCTTGGATCCTCCAACGGGATGCGCAGAATCTTGCCGAGTGGGGCTGCCTGCCGCGATAGCAAATAGAGGTAACCATCTTCGCCCAGCCGGGCTTCCTTGGCTTCGTCCTCGAAATGGGTAACCTGCGCCCAGTTGCCCTGCGGGTCGCGGAGATAGTGAGCGGCTTCGCCACCATCGCCGTTCTTCACCTCCAGCAAAAGATAACGCCCATCGGAGGTCGTCTCCATCGAGCATTCGGCGATCTTCGGGAAGTCTTTGCCGATCACATAGAGGTCTTCTGACTCAGGCCGACCTATTGTATGAAAGTAAACCTGCTGGTAAAAATCCAGATCTTCCTCGGGGCGCTCACCAGGACTCGGATAGCGTGTGTAATAGACACCCTGGCCATTCCCTGCCCATGCGAAACTACCTCCGCCGGTTGGGATCTGCACACGTGTGATCACATCCGGCAGCGGCTGCCCTGTCTCTACATCATAAATATACAGATCCCCGCGCTCGCTGCCGCCCTTTGAAATTGAAATGGTTGTCTTCGTTCCGTCGAGAGAAGGGACGTAAAAATCGATCGCGGTATTGCCGGATGGATCCAGTTGATTTGGGTCGAGCAGCACCCTTTCGGTCTGCAGGTCATCCAAGGTTGTCAGCGTGACCAGCATGGGCTGCTGGAGAGGCGGCTGTTTCTTAATAGCAAAGGTACGGCCGGGCCGTACCTTGAGAGAATAGTATTCCGGTGAGGCTTCACTGTGGAGTTTCTTGAATTGCTCGTAAAATGCAGGGCGTTGCGGAACGGCATCCAATGTCTCTCTCATCAATTGGGTTTGGGCTTTCGTCCATTCACGGACGGCCGGGTCTTTTGAATCTTCCAGCCAGCGAAAAGGATCTTCCACCGGAATGCCATGGTATTCATCGGTAACCGGTTTACGGGGAGTTTCGGGATATCTCATTTAAATCCTCCTGATGGTTCTAAGATCCACACTCAATTCTGGTTCGGTTTACTCGATTCATTATTGCAGATTACACCAGGCAATTCAAGAGGTAGTTTCACAGGGAATCAAGAAGGGCGAGACGCTTCGCGCCTGCCCTCACGATTTCTGAATAACGAATTCTCGAACTTCTGTTTTATCATTGTTTCATAATTATCGAATGGGAGGCGTGTCGCAGCTCTGGTCTATAATCCGGGGCTGGCAAGAATGTAATGCAGACAACTTTCATCAAAATCACTACCTGAGATCAGAAAAGACCCTTCCTTACAGGCATCCGGACATCGGATGTTTGTGCTAAACTCATTTAATGATGCGGTGACCTTCCTTATTGGATCTTCAGCCTCATAAACTATTTACCCGTAATTAAGAGAGCAGCCATGCGAAAATTCGCGATATTCCTTCTGATCGTTTTAATGGTTTCGACATGTGGATGTAGCACGTCAGAAGTGTCTTCTCAAACCACTAGCTGGACCTTCCCGGCCAGTAAGGTCAAGTCAATCACCCTCACCAACAATGCTGGAGATATCGCGGTCCGCCAAGCAACTGACAGCGACATCCTCATTACATCCACCAAATCGGCGCGTAGCGTTGATGATCTTGAGGCGGTGAATGTCGAGGTCCAGCAAATCGGCGATGGCATTTTTGGCACACTAAACTATCTAACCGGCTCGTGGAGTGTTTCAGTGGCATTTGAAATTCGGGTTCCGCCGAATGTATCCGTCCAGATTGAGTCGGCCAGCGGCAATATTATGATCGAGAACTACCGCGGCACGCTCAGCGCCAGCACAGCAAGTGGCACGCTTACACTGCATAACGTAAGCGGAGAAATCCAAGCCGATACCAGCAGTGGAAATATCGAAGCTCGTGATGTGGATGGAAATGCGAATGTCAGCAGTGCAAGTGGGGAGATCCTCGTCACCTATAGTACAGCCCCTCAGCAAGTGAATAACCCCGTGCTCCTGGCAGACGTTCTGGAAACGTGGACATATAGCCTGGAGTCTGACGGCACACAAAACAGTTGGTCTCCGAAACTGCCTGGGAACGGACAGCGGATATTTGACAATAGTAGTGGTACGATCACACTCCGATTAGCTCCGGGTCTGCAAGTGGATGTCTTTGCGCAGTTATTCTCAAGAAACTTCAAATCGGAATTTGATCAGCTGCAAGGCTCTGCCGACAAGGTGAGATATACAGGACATATCAATGGTGGCGGGCCGTTGATTATTTTGACGAATGCAAGTGGTGCAATTGACGTCGAAGAGTTGCCCGTTCCATAAGAAAACAAGAGATACCAAAAGGGCGGATCGCTTTGCGGACTGCCTTCGCAACGATATGAAACATATTCTAACTTTCCACCTTCCATGTCCACGCGACGACGTCCTGACTCTTTCCCTTTAGCTTCAGTGTCTGCGATTCCCTTCCGGTCATATCCAGGTTCGCCTCTTCTCTTGTCCTGTCACTAATCAGGATCTCCCCAGCACCGGCCAGGGAAGCCAGACGGGCTGTGGTGTTCACGGAATCTCCAAGAATGGCAATGTTCGATACATCTCCTTCGGTATGGACAGAGCCGACATAAGCGATCCCGGTATTGATCCCGATCCCGGCGGGAATCCATGGCTTGGAGTTCTGTCTATAGCCTAACGCCCTCATGATCTGTTTCGCGGTCTCAACCGCTACGCTGGCATGCTCTGCGCCAGCGAACCCCGGCACAAAGAACCCCGCGACCTCATCGCCGACAAGTTTTTCGACAAATCCATAGTTCCTGTAAAAAATTTCCGTCGTCGTGCGATAGAACCTGTTGATCAGCTTACTGAATTTTTCCGGGGAAGTATTCTCAGCAATACTTGTCGAGCCACGCACATCCACAAATAGCATGGAGATTTCAAGCTCCACACCACCATGATATTCGGTGGCAAACAGCTCACAGACATTGCAGAGATTGGGATTGAGACGCGAGCGCTCCACGCGCAAAAAGGTCCTTGAAATTGTTCCGCCGATCCCTTCAAAGGGAATATAACAGATGCTGCAGCGCGGGCTCTTGGGCAGTCGCTTGAGAAAGGGTCGGAAGGCCTTGCGCTCAAACCAGGGAGGGTTTAAGACTGGCGGCATTTCTCCCGTGGTCAAATACGTATGCCAGGCATTCTTGATCACGCTTTCGGGAACTTTTCGTTCAGGCACAACTCTCTCTTCATGCCAATAATATCACCGTTTTCATCCACTTCCTCTGGCGCGAAGTTAGGTCTTTCGCCTATATTACATGATGCAAACCGTGCCGCTAGGGTGAGCAGTCATTCGGTATGACTAAAAAATCAAACCGATTAACTCTGTCAGAATAATAGCTGACGTCCTGAATCAATGGAAAGGATGTGCCAAAATAGGTGTTAAAAACAACACGGAAGCTGTTCACAGGTGTGATCGTGGGATAGAGCACCTGCGTGCCTCTAGGCAAATAGTAGGCATTTAATATTTTTACTTCCGCGGACAGGTCACCCTCCAGTATGGGGCCGTGATCGCCCTGCAAAATGATCACTGGCGGTGTGGCAGATTTCTCGACAAGCGTCTTCAAACCCGGCAGCAGGAACTTGTTGATAAATTTTACCTGGTCCAAAAAACCGTTTTCGGGGTCAACCAGCCCTGCTGGAACGGCATTTCCGTTTTCATCAAAGGCAAATGGAGGGTGCGGGACGATCAGGTGAATAAACACAAGCTTGGGCCCTGGCATGTCTGCCAGCCTATCGAAACTATCCAGAACAAGCTGGGTGCGGGCACGGAATCGCGCAGCGTACTTCTCCTCAAAATCAACAACCGATGTATTATCCAGAATATTTGCATACGTCGACTGCAACAGGAGTGCCTCAAATTCTGTCATCGGGCCATCGGGGGGTGCAAGGAAGACATCCGCATCTCTCCACTCTGCCCAGGTGAATCCGCTCGCGAAAGAAACCGTTCGATATCCCATATTGGAAAGGGATTCTCGCACGGTGTTATTGTCGAGATATTTGAACAAACCCAAAAAATCCACCGTAGCCGGATCAAATATATCGCTCAAGTTCTGAAGATAATCGAGGTGTAGAGAGGATGTCAGTGAGAGTCCTGTGATGGCGTAATTGCTCTGGCTGCATTCTGCTACATAGAATCCAAGATCCTGCAAGGACTGAAGGAATTCACTGTTGTCATAAGCGTATGCATCCCTGAGCACATCGGCGCGAGGATATCCATCCAGGATGATATAGTAGATATCGGGTGAGGGGGAGGGCAGGGCATTATGGATGGCATGCCGTACCCTGGGAGCAGGGACCAAGCTCCTGCTGACAGTGACATCCAGGAGTTGTATGATGGGGAACAGAAGCAGGATAAATGCCGTAAGATTGATTCCCGCGATGACCTCTGTGTGAGGCGGCGTGCGCAGTTTCCACGCAAGCAGGACGATCAGCGCCACCGTGACTAGCGCCCAGAGGGACGCGAACGTCCATGCTGGCATATATTTTCGTAAAGGCAGTACGGCCAGGCCGAGCGTGTACAGATAAAACCCGAGCACCAGTACAGATGTCATCAGCGCGGCTGTATGCCGGATATGAACGACGCGCAGAAAGAAGAGATAGAATACCCCGGTTGCCAGCACAGACAGAAACAGGGGCCGGATCAGGTCCAGAGTGGGGATGCCATGCGCATTTTCTGCATACAGCCTGAGCACAAAGTAAAGACTGAGCAAAACGGGATGAGCAGGAGATAAAAGAAAACGCTCGATGGACGCCCGTGTTTTTTTCATCGACGATTTTGGTTCCGCAACAAAGGATGGCTTAAGAGTTCGAGGGAGTGCGTTGACATACCATGGAGGCTTCGGTGGAAACCGGTTTGTTCTACCGTTTCATCTGGCGATACTTCACGCGGTGCGGGGTGAGATCCTTTCCATACTTCTCTTTCATCATCGCTTCGTAATCGGACCAGTTGCCGATATACATCTTGGCCTGGCTGTCGCCTTCGAAGGCGATGATGTGCGTGCAGATGCGGTCGAGGAACCAGCGATCGTGGCTGACGACGATGGCCGTCCCCGCGAATTGCTCCAGGGCTTCTTCCAAGGCGCGCAGCGTGTTGACATCCAGATCGTTGGTCGGCTCGTCGAGCATCAATACGTTCGCCCCTTCGGTGAGGGTCTTTGCCAGGTGGACGCGGTTGCGCTCGCCGCCAGAGAGCACGCCGACCTTCTTCTGCTGGTCCGCGCCCAGGAAGTTGAACGAGGCGCAGTAGGCCCGCGCGTTGATCTTTCGATTTCCCAGCTCGAGCGTATCCGCGCCCTGTGAAATCTCTTCATACACAGTCTTGTCGGAGTCAAGCGTGCGCGACTGGTCAGCATAGGCCAGCTTGACGGTCTCGCCGATCTTGATCGTGCCGCTGTCAGGTTCTTCCCTGCCGACGATCATCCGCAGCAGGGTGGTCTTGCCCGCGCCGTTGGGACCGATGATCCCCACAATGGAGCCCGGAGGAACTTTCGCTGAGAACCCTTCCAGAATGAGGCGGTCCTCGAAGGATTTGGTCACGCCGTCGAACTCGAAGACCACGTCTCCAAGACGCGGACCGGGCGGGATGTAGATCTCCAGGTCTTCGCGGCGCTGTTCGGCCTCCTGGTTCAGCAGCTTCTCGTAGGAGTTGACGCGTGCCTGTCCCTTCGACTGGCGCGCTCTGGGCGACATGCGGATCCACTCCAGCTCGCGCTCGAGAGTCCTCTGTCGCTTCGATTCGGATTTCTCTTCGAGGCGGATGCGCTCCTGTTTCTGCTCGAGCCACGAGGAGTAGTTGCCCTTCCATGGGATGCCGTAGCCGCGGTCGAGCTCGAGGATCCAGCCGGCGACGTTGTCGAGGAAGTAGCGATCGTGCGTCACGGCGATGACCGTCCCTTTGTACTCCCGCAGGTGATGCTCCAGCCAGGCCACGGACTCGGCGTCGAGGTGGTTGGTGGGCTCGTCGAGCAGCAAAATATCTGGCTCCGTGAGCAGGAGTCGGGTGAGGGCGACCCGGCGCTTCTCTCCACCAGAGAGCACGCTGACAGGCATCTCCGGCGGCGGGCAGCGCAGGGCATCCATCGCCAGCTCGAGGCGGTTGTCAAGGTTCCAGGCGTCGTGCTTGTCGAGCTCCTCCTGCAGCCTGGCTTGCTCGGCGACCAGCGCGTCGAAATCTGCATCGGGTTCGGCGAACCTGGCGTTGACCTCATCATAACGCGCCATTAAATCCACGATGGGTTTCACCGCTTCTTTCACGACCTCGATCACGGTTTTGGTCTCGTCGAGCTGTGGCTCCTGCTCGAGCAGACCGGTGCTGTAGCCGGGACTGCGGGCGATCTCGCCGGTATAGTCGTTGTCCTTGCCGGCAATGATGCGCAGCAACGTGGACTTGCCCGCCCCGTTCAGGCCGAGCACGCCGATCTTGGCACCATAGTAAAAGCCCAGCGAGATATCACGCAGGATCTGCTTATTCGGCGGGACGAAGCGTCCCACACGGTTCATAGAGTAGATGACTTGAGTTGTTTCGGAAGACATTTTGGTAATTTGTAATTAGAGATCGGTGATTGGAGACTAGGGACTGAGAGTTGGTGGGATGATTTTACCGTAGAAACAGTCTCAGTTGTCCCTGCTTCGTTTGTATGATAAATATCAGGCTTGAATCGTATATTGATTTATTGTATAGTAATGACAGGTACAACCGAAGCAATCATAGCCGCAGCAGTATGGGAATTTCAGAGCAAAAATGCCAAATACTTTCCAGATAGATTCTCTCAGCGATCTCATCGATTTTGTGGATGGTTTTGATCGATCCAACATGGTTCTTTTTCGGGGGCAGCAAAGAGAGCAGTGGCCGTTGCTGCCCAAGATCGCCCGGATCAAAAAGGGGGCTTGCACGCTCAAAGATGAACTGGACATTCTCACAGAATTCAAAAAGGGCGCGTATAGTTTTATTCATAATCGCCCTGCCAACGAATGGGGTTGGCTGGCCATTGCCCAGCATCATGGCCTCGCCACCCGCGTCTTGGACTGGAGCTTGAATCCGCTTGTGGCCTTGTGGTTTGCGGTAAAAGATGCGCCACACGAGGACCGTAATGGGATTCTCTGGATGTATTCACTGAACCAGCGATCTGTGATCAACACCCTCCGACTGGATGAAGAACCGGACCCGTTTAAGCTTGACCGTGTCAAAGTGTTCTTCCCCAATCACGAGGTCCCGCGTATCCGGGCGCAGGCCGGCGTGTTTACCGTCCACCCGCGCGTGATGCCTAATAAAGTGTTTCTTCCTTTTGAAGAAATGCAGATCGATCACGAATCCCTGACCCGAATGATCATCCCGTGTGGATTATTTGAAAAGCTGAAGAGATCACTGGATAAATGCGGCATTCACGCCGCGGCGCTCATGCCTGACCTGGATGGACTAGCGCAGCGGATCATTTTCAACCACGACTATTCATAAGCTTTGATGCTCTGGAGGGATCATGGATGACGTTCTTGCTCAAAATCTGATGACAGAGATGGTGTATGCAGTCAACTACGAAAGCCTGGCAACAAATATTGTGAACTTCTTCGCCAACCTCTTTGAAGCGGAACTATGCACGCTGTGGCGCAGGATCAAAATAGGCGATGAAGACAAACTCGTCCTTAGCGCCGCGAAAGGCAGCCGCCGTCTTCCCGGCGCACCGATGCAAACTTACACCCTCCGGGAGTCAGGGGACCATGCTGAGATCGAGGGTGTCACCGCCTGGATCGCCATAGAGCGAGAGGTCTGTCTCGCCAACTCTTATTATGAGTTGACGGCGGATGAGAAAAAGCCCTGGATTAAAGCCCACCGGGGTCTCTGGGACCGGAGGCAATTTCCGGAGTGGGATCCGCAGGATCGATCATTCGAAGCTCCCAAGGGGTTTAAGAATTTGCTTGGATTACCGATCGTTTATCGTTCTCCCCGGGAGAAGGAAATAGGAGAGGTGATCGGGGTGCTGAAAATAGAATCGGCTCCCAATGGTTTCAGTAAAATCGACAAACAGCTCGCGGAAGGTTTGATGCCTTTTGTAGCGATTGCCCTGCGCACCATGGAGGAGCGCGAAAATCATGAACAGTCCCGCCAGCGTGCCTTGCGAGATCTTACGGCGGCCTTGTCGCGAGGAGATCCCAACACGTTCAACCAGGTTGTTGTGGAGCAGACCGCGGAAATGCTGAAGGCAAAAATATGTTCACTGTGGCTGGTGGATAAACGAGAACGAAAATTGAAACTGGGTGCCAATTTTGGAGTGATCAGCAAGGAAAAGATTCCTGAATACAGCATCAACTGGGATGCGGAAAACGACAGGGATATTGAGGGACTCACTCCTTGGGTTCTCATCCGCAAGCGGACCTTCTATGGGGAGCAGCATCAGGATCTGATCGAGCATCCCTCGTGGCAGGGACGCTGGGATAAGAAGCAATGGGCGGAAATGAATTTTGGCTGTCTGTATGCTGTGCCTCTGATCGATGTGAACGGTGATGCCTTCGGCGTCCTCAAGATCGAGAACGGTTTTAATCAACCCAAATTCGATGCTGTGGATCGCGCCACCTTTGATTTGATGGCCGATTTCATTGCGCTGGCGCTGGAATTCAATTCGCGCCTGCGCGCTGATATCATCTATGACTTCTTCCACTTGCTCAAGCAGCCTGCCACCAACGCCATTGGTGCCCTGGCCGACCTGCGCCGGGAGCTCAAGGGGGAAAGGCGGGAGTCACGGATCGCTTCGCGGCTCGACATGCTGGCCAAGAATCTGGCGACCCTGCGGGTCTGGATTCTGAACGTATATGGCCTGGCGACCGCGCAAGATGAGACACCCGGCATGCCCCATGAGGTGGTTTCCATCAGAGAGATTCTGGCTGTCGCCTCCGAGAACATGAAAAACCTGTTCGATGATTTCAACTGCAATCTCGACGATGTGCAGAACATCTCGATCAAATTGTCCAAATTAAAGCGGCAGAAGGTGGATGCGATCCTCTTCAATCTTCTCGACAACAGCTACAAATATACCGATGAGAAGAACAAGGATATCCGGGCCATTGCCCGGTGTGAGGGACGGAAGCTGATGCTCACCATTCAGGATAATGGAAAGGGGATTCCGCCCGAAGAGCTATCCCTGATCTTCAACAAGGGCTTTACGCGCGGTCATAAGAATGAGAAATGGCCCACCAGCCTAGGACTGGGTCTCTCCACCGTGGCCCGCCTCATGGAGGAACTGGGTTGGGAACGCAAGATCGAAAGCCAGGTGGGGGAAGGCACCCGCTTCATGATCACCATTCCGGAGGAGTATTTCGATGAAAATATCAGTCGTTGATGATGACTTTACGGCCTTAACGCTCATTTCTGATTATCTGGAAGACGAAGGGTATGAGGTGGTAAAAGCCTCCAACCCGGACGAGCTAGAAAATATCGAAACGTTCAATGCCGTGATCATGGATGTGATGATTGGCTCTGACCGAACCAAGGGCATCCGCTATATTCTTGAGCTGGCGAAGAAAAAGAGTATTACACCCGATAAACTGGTCATCTTCATCACGAACTTTGGCCGGGAGAAGGAAGAGATCAAAAATCTGCTCGACGAGGTTGGAGAGCATATCAAGTTCGAGTTTTTCGATAAAAGCTTCGATCCGGCCTTCTACGAGACATTGCGAGAAACCATAGAGCGGCATCAATGAAGCAATCTTACATCGATCAAATTCTCTATAATACTCCGCATGAGTGCCTGAGGAATTTTAGCAGGCACCATTCCTTAATTGAGAATCTCAATCATGTTTATTCGAGGCTGTGCGAAACCTTCTGCTTCCTTTATGTGTATGCCAATTGTCTGCATGTGTTCGTGAATCCGAGTCTTCGGGAGATCGATCTGCTTACGAATACACAACCGGACTATCATACGCACCACGAAAAGAACCTGCCTTATAAGGTGTATTCCTATAAGCGTGAGAACTTGCGAGAGCATTTTTTCAAATTCACGCAGTTAACGCGTGCTTTTCAGCGTCAAAGTGTGGATGGCCCCACGCCTGAATGCGTGAGCGTGGAAGACCTGAATGAGATCCTGCACGTGCTGAAGATCGACTCGCAGGCGACAAGTGAGGGGATTCTCATTCCCTTCGACCAGCAGGACCTGAATCTCGGCATGTTTATCGTATGGGGGGATGGCAAGTCCAAACGGAAAAAGGCGCCGTTTAATGATATTCGCTACCTGGGCTGGTTGGCCTCCCTGTACTCGTTTCTCCGGAACCAGTTTATCCGGGAGTTTGAGATCCTCGATGTCAGGCATACCTACTTGCCCTCGCTATACGCCTCGCGCTGGAAGAAGGCGGCCATTCTCTTCGCGGATATCAAAAATTTCCTGCCTCTCGAGGAACGGCTGCGCCAGACATATGCCCGTGACGAGACAAATACACGGCACGTGCGTGAAATCCTGAACCGCCATTGCATGGAAATGTCACGGATTGTCACCGGTTCAAAAGGCCGCATCGAGCGCTTTTTCGGCACCGGACTATTGGCCATCTTTGGCGAACACGATGAGGAATATTCGAGGGCGGCCGCGTCGGCTGTGTATGCCGCCACACAGATGATCAACAAGTTCGAGGAAATGAAGCCAAATCTGCTTAGGCAAACCGTCTGCGAGGATTATGAGATCGAATACAACCACCATGTCAATGTGAATCTGGCCGTGGGTATCGATTTCGGGACGGTTCTCTTCGAATACCTCGGTGATGATCATCATCAAAAATTTACTGCCGTCGGTGACCATGTCAACATGGCGGAGCATCTGATGAATCAGGCCGCCGTCTATGGCAGGCAGGGGAGTCGGTACCTCCCGATCCTCTTCAGCCCCACCGTTGAGCGATTGACAATTCCCTGGATCGATAGTGACAAAAAGCAGTTTGAGAAAATCTACGATCAGCGCACAGGATTAACATTTCCGACATATAGAATTGAGCCTGACGGGTTTGACATCGAATTGTTCCAAAAGTGCATGGATGACAAGAACGGCATTACTTGGAACGATGCCTGGAAAGGTTGGCCGCGGCCCTATTAATGCTTGCTGACAGGGGGCGACGCAAGACGGGAGCTCTGTCAAAATAAAATTCGCTGGACAGGAAGAATGTGGTTGTCCAGCTGCCTCTTTTCGCACGGGTGGTGAAGGGCTACAAATAATATCAAAACGGTCCGGATAGTTGTATTTCTCCCCTAGAAGTGCTATGATGAAAGCCAGGGATTGGTTCATCCATGGATAGCCAGGAGGTGCAAGATGAACCGTTGGATGATTGGCCTGTTTACCATTTGTGTAGCTGCAGTGCTCATACTTACAGCCTGCCAACCGAAAGCTAAAACACTGTTGCCGGTAACCGGTGGGCAGGGAGTCTCCCTTGCCGCGCCGGCTGCGTCGGCCCGTGACAGTGTCCTGGAGTACATCCTCTCCTCCTCGCGCCTTGCTGCTTTGCCGCCAGGCACAGACTGGGAATTGGTGCAGGGGGAACATCCATCAGAAGAATATCACTTTCGTAACGGGGACTGGTTGATGCTGGTCCAGCTCGCGAATGGGCATGACGCCAGACAGCGGATTATCCTGCTCAACAGGGTGGAAAAGATCTCCTGGTCTGGCTATATCACCCCGGAGGGGCGTTTGGTGGATACAGCGTACGGCCGATAGTGCAGGTCCGAGCAGGGGGTAAGGGATAGGGGATGCATACTTCGCGAGGTAACATCGCTATGCTATACTCCGGCGCATGACCACCATCGAACAATTGAACGCGCGCAGCCAGGGATACCTCCCCGGTCTGATCGGCATCGAATTCCTGACCATGGAGCCGGGGCGTCTCACCAGCCGCCTTGCTCTGCGCCCCGAATTGCTCGCCCCTAACGGCTACCTGCACGCGGCGGTCGTCATTGCTCTGGCAGATACAGCCTGTGGTTACGGGACCTTTACCGATCTCCCCGGCGGAGCGAATAACTTCACCACCATCGAGCTAAAGAGTAATTTCCTTGGCACGGCACGCGATGGCGTTATTGACTGCGTTGCCACGCGCCTCCACAGCGGACGGACGACCCAGGTATGGGATGCCGAAGTGACGGACCACGCCAGCGGGAAAACGATCGCCTTGTTTCGGTGTACGCAGTTGATACTCTATCCGAGCAGAGAATAGTGCTCAGAACGGCGGCATACGCGGCGTACGGTGATCACTACGGTCTTGGGAACTCGGTCAATAATTCTTCGCTGTAGTCGGCGGCAGGCAGCCAGGGGACAAGATACGCCCGGTAGATCTTGCCATCATGCCGAAAGAAGGTGTCGCCGGTGTTGCGTCCCACGAGAGCCAGGTATTCGCTCAGTTCCTCTCCCTCCAGCACGATCGCCGACAGGCCGGTCACGTTTTGGGGAAGCTGCAGGAGAGCTGGATCGAAAGGCCAATCGACGACTGTTGCCGGTGGGTCGCCGGGGGCCTCAGAAAGAAACAGGGCTGCCTGATCTGGAATATAGGGCTCGGCTTCCGGATGGCTATAGCCGCTGAGCAGGCCGGTAATGCTCTCAAAAGCCGCGAGATCATTGGCAAAATTGGCATAGATCTTGACCTCTTTGAGGGAGTCATCTGGTTGGCGCAGGCGCAAAATGGTGTAGGCCGCATCCGATACACATTGCTGTTCAGTACTGTTCGGAGGCCAGCAGAAGTCGGTATAGCTCTCGAGGCGATCAAAGCCCAGGTCCTGTACCTGCTGCAAGAGCTCACTTGTTTCCTGCGGGGAGAGCTGGGCAATCATGATCCGCTCCTGATCGAATGATTGGCCTTCCTCCGTATAGATCACCCGGCCATCGGCCAGGAGCGCGAACACGGGCGGGCGGCCAAAAACATAGGAGGCCTCGGGGCGGAAGAAGGTCGGCTCGTATGCCAGCTCGAGCACAACTGCGTCGGGCGTCAGGCGACCTGAATCAGCAGGGGCGTCTGTGGAGCTACCGGTAGGACTTTCTCCTGCTAACGTAGGGGTGATCGGCGGAGTGGATACGCCGGGAGAGGCACACGCCGCCAACAGCATACCGGCCCCCAGCCAAGCGGACAGGGTCCAAAACAACAAGAGTCTCATATTCATGTCAGTTAACCTCTAAACATCTTTTTTCTTTTTAGGCAGGCCACGGGCTGAAAACCGTTTGCCCTCGCAAGACGCTGCACGGGTGATTTTGGTTCCGGATCTCCAGTTCCCGCCTGATCACTTCTGGACTGTCAATGATTCGTCTCGGCCAAGTATAGCATTTTCCCATTACATGCTCCGAGTGCCGCACGCCGCGTGAGCATTCTGAGATGTGGAACGCCGAATTGGCCGGCGTGCGCAAAAACCAGCGGGAAAACGATCGCCTTGTTCAGGTGTACAGAGATGGGCTGACGGATGATCCGCTTTCGGAATGGAAAGGTTTTGAAGAACTTGCCCATTGTGCTAGAGAGGATCAAAGAATGAGTTTTGATGCGGCGGGAATAAATCGTTGCGTAAAAGAAAACATAAAACAAAGAGCGACCCCATCGCAGGAGTCGCTCTTTGTTTTATGCCATCCCGGCGGACGGACTTAATGAGATGCTCAACTGCACTGACCTCAGGTCGCCCACCCAAGGACCAGTCCCAGGATCAAAAAGGCGAAGTAAACACTCTGCCCGGAATGCAGGATGATGGGGAACCAGTTGCTGCGGTAGCGTTTGCCGGTGAAGGCCAGCAGCAAGCCGTGCAAGATATTTCCTGGCAAGCCCCAGGGTTGGTGGAGATGATACAGCCCGAAGGCAACGCCGTTCGCGACCCAATCCCATTTGCCAAAGACGCCCTTCATCTTTGGCAGCAAGACACCGCGAAAGATGAATTCTTCGCCCAGGAAGGTGTTGAATACCGAGAGCACCACTTGGAGTAATAAGAGATTCCATGCACCGATCCAGAGAGCCCGTAATTCAGGCGCAAACAAGACTGCCGGGCTGTAGCCTTCCGGTTCCGTCAGGAACGGCAGGACCTTTATCCACAGGTCATTGAGAAACGGAGCAAGCCCAAGCTCCTGTGCGATGTTCAGCAGGATCAGTGGAATGAGTAGCCACCATAGCCGGTTGTCTTTCTGTCCCGTTTTCGGAGAGACCGGGTGGTTCAACCAGAAGCGGCGGCGGATCGTGCTCCACCGGATGTTCCCTTCTTCCGTGTAGAGAATGATCAGCGCCAGCACAAACTGCCAGATCAGCCCGACAGTCAATAACTTGATGCGCAGCAGACCGGCATCGATCGGCGGGAGACCAGCGCTCAAAACCGGGTACGCC
>DATHTL010000021.1:0-33294 GCA_035463255.1 Anaerolineales bacterium
TAACGACCCGGCACCGAGATCAACACCCAATTCGCCTCAGGCAGTTGTTTGACCGCGCTGCTCAAACTGCGCGGACGAAAATCCTGTGATGCCGAAGAACGCCGCCGCGCAAGCAGTGAGTCAATTTGATTCATTGCATCACTCGCCGCCGAATCGCTCTCCGCTTTGACAACGATCAGCAGATCATCCGGACTGGCGGTGATCGAGTCGGGCAGGAGATTGTTCGCGGAAAGCAGGTCGCAGTTGGCAGGCGTAGCCATCACCACTCCCGCGTCGAGGATGCCCGGCAGGCCGGTCAGCCCGCGCTGAAGCTGCATCAGCACGACCGAGTCATAATAGGCTCCGCGGCGGATATCATGTTTGGTGACGGTCATAAGGCTCTCAAGGCTGTCTCCAGATCTTTTGCCCAGAACAGCAAGGATTCATCTTTGTACCAGTTAGCCACCATCTGCAATCCCAGCGGCAAACCCTCCAAGCTTTTTCCTGCCGGCAAGTTGATGACAGGGAGTCCTGCCTGCGTCCACGGAAGGTTCATCACAGGGTCGCCAGTGCTATCGAGTCCCCTGGGAGCCGGCCCGATTGTGGACGGAGCAACCCACAGGTCGATGTTGTGATCGAGGAAGGTCCGCCGTACCTCAGCCCGGAAGTGATCCCGCGCCGTGAGAGCATCCTGTAATTGATTATCTGTAACTTGCTTGCCGCGCTGGATGAGTTCTGTAAACTTGGGAGAATAGAGCTTTTCATAGTGCCCAAACCACTCCGCATGGACATGTGCGGCTTCGGCGGACATGATTACATCGTGCCGGTCACGAACTGCCTGAAAATCAGACATGATGGGAATATGCTGTACTTCATAACCCGCATTCTCCAGTACGTTGTAAACATTCTCAAAATGCGCCAGACTCTCTGGAGAGACACTTTGTAAATACGGGCCATCAGGAATTCCAACTCTAGGTTTCTTCAATGGCTGCGTGGGCTCATCCCAATCCGTGTAGAGGACACGCGCGGCATAGATCGCGCTTTCCACATCAGGAACAAAAAAACCGACGTGGTCGAGCGAAGGGGAAAGTGGGATCACGCCCTCACGTGAGATACGGTCATAGGTGGGCTTCACTCCCACAACACCGCAAAAGGCCGCGGGGCGGATGATCGAGCCGATCGTCTGCGTGCCGAGAGCAAGATGGCAAAACCCTGCTGCGACCGCTGCAGCCGATCCGCTGCTCGAGCCACCCGGGGTATGTTCAGCATTGTGAGGATTGCGCGTGGCGCCGGGCGTGAAGTACGCGAACTCGGTGGTCACGGTCTTCCCGAAAAACAAGGCGCCGGCATCGAGCAATCTCGATACACTCCTGGCTTCTTTCCCTTGAAAGACCTCTGCCGGGAGGTGGCTGCCTGCCTGTGTAGGAAAGCCCTGGACGTAGAAAACATCTTTGACGCCGATAGGTGCTCCAAACATCAGGGGCCGCTTGATCAAATCGGGATAAGCCAGCACAGCAGCTTCTGCTTCATCGTACAGCCGGTCAAACCGTTTTTCATCGGGGAGAAACGCCTGGATGGAAGGCTCGTGTTGTGTAAAGCGCGCTTCGAGCTGGGCGAGAAAATCCGGGAGCAGCAGCTGACCTGCACGCAGATCTTCTATCAATACACGTCCAATCATATTCACTCTCTTCCTGTCAGATTACTTCATCTTCTGCGCGGCAAGCTTCACAGCATCCACAATATGCTGATAGCCAGTGCAACGGCAAAGATTCCCGGAAAGCGCGTGGCGGATCTCCTCCTCGCTCGGGTCCGGGTTTTGTTTCAAGAAGGGGACAAGCGTCATCAGAATGCCGGGTGTGCAATAGCCACACTGCAGTCCATGCGCTTCCCAAAACGCCTGCTGGATCGGGTGAAGCTGGTCCGTGCTCGGCGCCAGGCCTTCCACGGTTGTGATCTTGTGACCATCTGCCTGAACGGCAAACATTAGGCACGAGCGCGCCGATTCACCATCGAAGAGGATCGTGCAGGCGCCACAGACGCCATGCTCGCAGCCGACGTGCGTACCGGTCAGCCCAAGCTCATGGCGCAGAAAATCGCTGAGGAGCAGGCGCGACTCCACCTCCCGTGTATATGTTTTTTCATTGACGATAACCGTGACAGGCAGTGTTTGTGTCATTGTAGGCTTCCTTCTCCCGCGCGTTGGATGGCTGTCTTCAAAGCCTTCTTTGTAAGCACTTTCGCCAGATGACGCTGATATTCCATCGATGCATGAATGTTGCCAAACGGGGTGATCTCCTTTTCGCCTGCAACCTCCGCAGCAGAGTTGATCAGTTCATCATTTAATGATTCACCTACCAGAAGCTGTATGGCTTCATTCACATCCATGGGTCCATCGCCTGCATTCAAGTACACCAGTTTTGCCCCCTGACATTTGCCTGCTTCATCGAGCGTCACCAGCGCGGCAACTCCCATCATCGCGTAATCGCCTGCTCGCGGCGCAACCTCGAGAAACGACCAGCCGGTGCGAGCTGGCATAAACGGCAACTCGATCTCGACAAGGATTTCATCAGGTTCCAGCGCCGTGGTGAACATACCCACAAAGAAATCCTTCGCCTCGATCCAGCGCTCACCAGATGAGCTGCGCGCCAGGAGCCGCGCGCTCGAGGCAAGCATCAACACGGGCAGCTCCGCAGCGGGGTCGGCGTTAACATTGCTTCCACCGATCGTGCCGCGGTTGCGGATTTGTGGATGCGCAATATGCGGAGCCGCTTCGTGCAGCAACGGAGTGCGCCTGGCAATGGCCGAGTCAAACTCCACCTGTCGTTCACGCGTCATCGCACCAATCCGCAAACATTCGCCATCCTCACGAATATATCCCAGCTCATTGACTCGGTTGAGATCGATCAACATGCCAGGCTGCACCACGCGAAAGTTCATTGCTGGCACCAGGCTCTGCCCGCCAGCCAGTATTTTTGCTTCATCGCCATGCTGACTCTTCAGGTCCAGGGCTTGCTCGAGCGATGCAGGGGCGTGGTATTCAAAGGGAGCAGGTTTCATGAATAATCCTTCTGGATGATGTCGTTGAAAATCACCAGTCTCTAATCTCTGGTTTACTGAGACTGGGGACTTCGGACTTCTTGCTCAGCCGCTTCTTGATTCCGCTTCCGATATGCCTCCACCACCTCAGACATAATGGCAAGCGCAATTTCCTCGGGCGTCTCCGCACCGATATCCAGGCCGATCGGCGCGTGCAAACGAGATAGTTGCGCCTCGTTGACTCCCTCAGCCAGCAATCTCTCCCGGCGCTTGGCATGAGTGGTTTTGCTTCCCAGTGCGCCTATATAAAAGGCAGGACTATCGAGCGCGACCTTCAAGGCCGGGTCGTCCAGTTTAGGGTCATGAGTGAGCATAACGATCGCGGTGGAATGCGTAACGGGCACCTGAGTAAACGCTTCCTGGGGCCAGGATTGAATTAGTTGATCGACGTTCGGAAACCGCTCCTCACTGCCCCACACGCTGCGGGGGTCGACCAGCACCGTCCGAAACCCCAAGGTCTTGGCTATGGATACCAGGGCCACCGTGATATGGACGCCTCCCACAACAATCAGTGTTGGCGGCGGGGCGATATATTCAAGAAAAAGTTCTGTCTCCTCATCCAGCATGACTCGCTGTGAGGTTCCATGCATGAAGACTTCACTGGCGAGTTCCACAGCTTTTTTATCGCGGTGATTGCCAATGCTGCCAGTGACAGAGCCGTCTTCACGCGCCAGCATTTCGCGCCCGAGAATGTGCTCCGAGCCGCGAATGACTGTGACATGAACAGAATCCGTTTCCTGGGTCCATGCGGCGCGCAGGAACGGGAAAAAGTCCGCATCAAGCGGCTTGACGAAAATATCAATGCTCCCGCCGCAGGCCAGCCCCACCTCCCAGGCAGTCTCGTCGGCCACACCAAAATGCAAAAGCCGCGCTCGATCCGTTTTCATCGAATCCAGCGCGGCTTCTATGACCGCGTTCTCTACACAGCCGCCGCTGACTGAGCCGGTGAACTGCCCATCGGAGGCAACAGCCATTTTGGCCCCCGCGCGCCGCGGCGACGACCCCCAGGTTTGGAGGACAGTGGCAAGGGCCAGCTGCCCATCTTCCGCGTGCCAGCGATCAAGATCCGGAAGAATATCTCGCATGAGTGCTCGGCTATGCCCCCGCTTCGATCCGGCGCCGGACTTCGTCATAGAATTGCGCCGCCAGCTTCTGCGACACGGGCATCATCAAGCGGGCGGCAAGGCTCGCCAGTTGGCCGGAGACATTCACATCCGCCGTCCAGTGAACCATGGTTGCCTCGTCCGGGCCATCGCTAAGGCTCATCTCACTGACCGCGTCCGCGGCGCTGCCCGTTGCCGTGCCGTGCGCTCTTAATTTGGCGCGATTGGGTTCATCCAGCTCGAGCACCTCCACCTCCCCATTAAAGCGGGCTTTGACACCCCCAAGACCAACCGATACCACCCCGCGATAACGTTTCAAGGGCTCGATGACTTCTATCTTTTCCACCCCCGGCGCGCACTGCCCGATCTGATTCGGATCGGTGAGAAAATCCCACACACGTTTGCGCGGTGCGCGAATCGCTACATCGCCTTTTAACAGCATCAGCCTCTCCTCCTCAGGGATCTGAGATACGGACCGTAGTGACGAAAACACCATCAAAATATGATAGTTATGGATGAGAGAAAACAGGTCTAGTAACTGGCATTATATCTTAAGCAGAGAAACCATTTATTTACTGGTGCAGACAACATGGATGAATCAGACGCATATTTAGATAAAACCCCGTGTCTTTATCGGGATACAGGGGTTATCTATTGCAGTATGCATCTTATGCAGACCCCCATGAATTTACGCGCATTACGAGACTCCATCGAAATGAGCCGTCAGCGGGGTTTGCCTCGTTTTCGTCATGCAATCCGCTGCATGACGATTTTTTATCCGGAGGTGAGGATGCAGATTGAGCATACCGAACAAATGTAATTCAGCCCCGTATAAAAAGACTTATCAGAAGGAGTAATGAGAGGAGTAAAGCGATGGCTAAATCTAGCAAAAATACTGCGACAGCACGAAGGAATGTGATGGGTTACCTGCCCAATGATTCACCCCCGCCTGTTCAGCAGGCGCTCTTGGGGTTTCAGCATGTGCTGACTATGTTCCCTGCCACAGTGCTGGTGGCGGCGTTGTGTGGTTTTCACGTTGGCACAGTTTTAACGGTTTCGGGTGTTGGCACGATTGTTGCCCTGCTCCTCGCCAAATGGCGGATTGGCAAATTCATCCCGCTGTTCTATGGCTCCAGCTTCAGCTATATCGCTGCATATCTGGCGATTGCCCAACAGATGACTGGCGAGCTGCCCCAATTCGGCGTGCCTCTTCCGGATGAAGTCATTAGCACCATGCAGGCGGGCATTGTGGTGACCGGTCTCCTTAATATCGTGATCGGCCTGGTTATCCGCGCCATTGGCAAGGAGAAAATCGACATGGTCCTGCCGCCGATCGTGACGGGTTCCGTGGCTGCGATCATCGGCTTCGGTCTGGCCTTCGCGGCCCTCGGACAAATGGCGAATGCAAACTTCCTTGTGGCCCTGGTCACGCTGCTGGTGACCATCCTGTTCTCGGTGTACCTGCAGAATAGAGGCTTTCTGGGCATGATCCCGGTCTTGCTGGGAGCCATTGTTGGTTATATCTTCTCAGCGATTGTCGCCCCCAACCCGGACCAGTTCGCGCCGCTCGCAACTGCGCCGTGGTTTGCGGCTCCCCATTTCACCTTCCCCAGCTTTACCGGATCTCTTATCTGGACCGCCATCTTCAGCATCGCGGTCATGGCCATCGCCACGGTCCCGGAATCGACGGCCCACCTGTACCAGATCAGCCTGTATGTCGATCGCCTCGCCGATGACATGGGACGTGAAAAGTATGGGCTGGATAAATATATTGGTTTCAACCTGATCCTGGATGGCATCGACGATACACTGAAAGGCCTGTTTGGCTCCACCGCGGGGACAAACTACGGCGAGAATAACTCGCTCATGGCAATCACGCGCAACTACTCGGGTCCGGCGTTGATCGCGGCGGGCGTCATCGCCGTCCTGCTCGGTTTCGTTGGCAAGCTGGCTGGCCTGGTGCAGACTGTTCCGCTGGCAGTGAGCGGCGGGCTGGCGATCTATCTGTTTGGCGTGATCGGTATGCAGGGCATTGCCCTTATGCAGGAGCATAAGGTCAGCATGTTCGATCCTCGTAATCTGGCAATTGGCGCGGTGATCATGATCGTCGGGATCGGAGGTAATATTGGTTTCCAAGGCGGCTTCATTCCGGTAATCGTTCCCGGCATCTTCCCGAATGGGTTACCGGCTATTGCCACTGCCGCGGTACTGGGTATATTAATCAACGCGATCTTCTTGATCTTCAAGCCTGCTACCGTTCCGAGTGAACAGGCTGAAGAAGCAATGGCTGCTGCAGACTAAATGAAGTTTTGATGGATATCAAAAAGGGATGACCACATGGGTCATCCCTTTTTGATCTGCGTGACAGTCGCGTATTTTAACTTACAGCTCTGCACCTATATGGTGCATGAAATTGTAATGAAAACTATTTCCGTTGCCTGCGCTTGAACAATTGGTGAAAAAGCATGGCGAACAACATGCCTAACAGCGAACCGGAGGTCACATCGCCTGGGTAGTGATCACCCAAGTAAATTCGCGAAAATGCTACCAGGCTGGCAACCACATATCGCAAACCCCAGAAACGCGGGAAATGACGATTGAGCAACCACGCGCCAGCAAACGCAGAGGCAGAGTGACCCGATGGGAAGGACCATGTCCCTGGCTTTTTACCGATCACGATAGCCTGAATAATGGTAATGAAGGGCCGCCGTCGTCTGAAATAGGCCTTGATTGGGAATTCCACCAGGGCCGTTGTGATGGTTAGAGGCATGGCCACCTCTCGAATGAGCTCACCTATTCTGCGGCGATTTCGCAACGCTAAAATGGCTAGCGCCGCATACCAGGCCGCGCCGCCGTTAAAAATTACTGTGAGTCCATAGAAAATGGTATTGAGCGGACGAGTGTGAGGCAAATGATTGACTGCCAGAAACAGATTCGCATCCAGCGCATCCAAAGGCTTAAGCCTTCTGAGGACGGCCTGTCGCAAATATTCCCGTTTTTGTTCATTCTCAACTGTTGGCGCGGCGCCCTGTTGCTCAGGATTGAGCACCTCCTGTACTGCTTCTGAGACAACTTCACGCTGGCGCTTGTCTGGCGTGGCAATCGCATGGGCAGTGGCGTTCAGTACTTCTTCTGTTTTTTTGCTTTCTGGGGCAGTTTTTGCCGCCTGCTCCACCTCTCGAGCCGCGGAAGCTGGCGTGGATGCCGGTGGCTGGGCTTCTTCAACGTCGGTTACAGTTTGATTTTCGGTAGCCGCCTCTAGATCCTGAATGACTTCGTTTGCCTTGTCAGGAGAGTCCACATTTTCGACGGCCTCTTTCAAGGCTCGTCGCACAGGCTTGGCTTGTTCTTTTTCTTCCGGTGTAGGCATTTCCCAGGGAGGAACAGGTGTATCCCCCAGCTTCTGTTCAGGCAGCCTGGTTGATTTCGTTTTTTTCTCTTTTTCTTCTGAGTTACCCATAAGATGTATCTCTCATTCTACTCACTACGATATGCACAAATGCATCTTTTCTGTCCTTGCTTTAAGAATTAACGATGAAATAGACTGGATGATATTGCCTTTGTTCGCGCTCCATTGATGACACCAGGCTTACTTGTTAGCTTTTGCCAGGCTGATCGTTTCCTTGACGGCGGTGAAAAAAAAGAAAATCAGCAAAAGCAGTGCTATTCCTGCGACCATTACATCGTAAGGACTAACGAAAATCTGGCTGCCTCCCAGCATCACTGGGTAAGTCTGTACACCTCCGAAATACATAATGATGTTCAAAAGAACAGCAACCGCCCGAATTTCGGTGGGGCCAAGTTTTCCATACGAAATTTTGAAGATACCTGCCACACTCGTGCGCACAAAGACGAGCACCGAGAGCAACAGGTAAGCGATGAGCGCCAGACAGGCAATAACGAAGCTGACATAGGGAGTCAGCCCCAACCCCAAAAAGATGATCGTTCCACTAAAGGCATCGATCATGTGGTCAACAAAAAAGCCAAAAATTGGACGTTCGATCCGCCGGTAGCGCGCCAGAGTCCCATCCAGGCTGTCACCGAACCAGTTAATGATAAAGCCAAGTGATGCCAGCCACAGGAAATTTCTATCAAGAATACTCAATCCATAACTGACCGCAACCACCACTGAGCCGAGCGCGCCGATCGTCGTAAGGATGTCGGGCGTCACCCAGGCGGGCATATGCGCTGCAAGCCACTTTAATGCTGGGCGCTCCAGAGGACCCAATAAGATGTCATTTACCCTCCGATGATTGGTAATATTACTCATTGCATTCTCCTCACAGCTTGAAATTGGATAAGGTACAAATATTATTTCGGAACGAATTGCATGACCTGGGGCCAGACAGGCAACGGCACCGACCACTGCTGAGGAACTCTCCGAATAAGATGTTCTGCTACATCCAATACTTTTTCAGCGTTTCGAAGTACTCCTGCTTCCGGGTCTGAATACGAATCCATTTCAATAGGATCTGATGCACAGACGTGATACTTACCATCGTCCAGAAAGTTGGTCACTGCAATCACCACAGGAACTTGAGCTTTGGCTGCAAGGAAAACATGATGTAGGGGTAAAGCGGCGGGACGTCCAAAAAAGCGAGGACAAACTTGGGGCTTGGGAATGGGACGATCAATCCCCGTCAATACCATGCCTCCCCTTCGTAGATGTTTCAACGCCTGCCGTAATGCACTTACCGACGTGGGCAAGAGTTGTAATCCCAGTTTCTTGCGCATTTCATATTCGATACGGCGTCCCCCCTGCGGATCTGGGATGGTGAGCACCAGGGGCTTCATTCCCTGCCTGCAGACCCATTGAAGGACCAGATCGAAATTGCTGATATGAAGTCCTATAACAATCAAGCCGCGCTCATCAAACTCGGGGCGTTGTTTGAGCCGCTGAAAGGATGGCTCTAAGACAATGAGTTCCTTCGCCTCATCAGGCCTTTGAACGTAATGATACAGGTCGAAAATACAACGAGCCGAATGAAGTAATGTTTCGCGAACAACCCCATCTAAATCGGCTCCCACAAGAGTTTCTCCATGTATCACCCACTGATTGGCACGTATCGCTCGGACCGTGTTGGAGTTCCGCTGACGTGCCAGATATTCCGCCACAAGGGATGCAATACGATATCCCGCCTGGGGATGCAGTTTCCGTGCCAGGGCAGAAACCAGTCGCAGGCTCAACGAACCGTTAAGTACCTTCTGGAGATCAACCATTTCACCACACCCAAACGTTCACATGCCAGGTCAACTCTGCGCAAGAAGAACCGATTCGAATAGTACCATAGTGGATGATTTACAGCAATTCTTCTTACAGCAAGGTGATTAGCGCTAATAAACAAATCTAAAAAGTGGATGGTGTTTATATCATTTGTTTAAATAGGACAATGAATAAAAGCATTTTGTGAATTCCATCACCCAAGAGGCTTGAATAGTCTCGTGAATTTGTCACCCGCTGATAGAAAAGGTGATTCGCTTGCTGTCTCGACACCCTTTAGCATTGATCTTCGAGCCTCATAAAGCAATCAGGCGGATTTCCAATGAAATCCGCCTGATTGCTTTATGAGAAGCCGTCAATCTAATCTTGGCCGAGTCTCGCCTGTTCCATATCTTTTGCTGGCTCGCGATGATGAATGACCGTGCGCGAGAACCGAACACGCCGGTCACCCGTCCCCGGGATTTGGTTCAATACCACGCCGAGCAATTCCACGCCCATCAGTGTTAGCTGATCGATCATTGGCTGGACTATGCTAATTTTGGTCACTCCATACTGGACCACCAGCAGGAGCCTGCCAATTCTGGACGCTAGGATTTGTGCATCCACATTGCCGAGGGATGGACTATCGATAACAACAACATCTGCCTTTTTCTCCAGTTTTTCGAGCAATTGTTCCAGCCTGTCAGATTCCAGCAGCTCGGTCGATGACACAGAAGCGACGCCAGAGGTAATTATAGTCAAATTACCCTGATAGCTGGCTGCCTCCTCCCAGTCCAATCCATCGCAAAGGATCTCGGCCAACCCCAGGCTGTTTTCCAATTCGGGATGAGAGTTCAACGGAGGGCGATGCAGGTTGGCGTCTAAGAAAATAACTTTTTTTCCAGCCTGCGCAAAGGCAATCGCCAGATTTGCAGCCACAGTAGTACAGCCATCACCAGACCTGGCACTGGTTACCAAGACGGTTCTGGTCCGCTTTTCTCGAAGCAAACGGCTGATGTGGACGCGCAGTGTTCCAAAATCGTCTCCACTCCCTGAGCCTGCTGCCGGACGTAACAAGGATTTTTCGTTTGATTGCCTCTTATGGCGCAACCGTACGACTTGACCAATGACCGGAACATGCAGAGTCGTCTGGATGTTCTGAGCCGTTCTAACAGAGTCATCGAAATAATCCATTAACAGGACCGCGGCCGCTGCGATCAATACTCCAATCATTGCCGATAAAGCCATGTAGAGCAGTGGGACGGGACGTATGGGAGTCTCCGGGAGTGCTGCCTGCTCGATCTGGTCAACCACCGGTGTCACCTGTGCGCGTGCCAATTGGACTGCAGACTGGTTGCTGATGAGATTGAGATAGAGTTCTTGATAAAGACCTAAGGTCGACTGTATGGCTGCCGCCTGCGGGTTGTCGGGTGTGACTCCTTGCACCGGTCTGCCAATATACAGGAGATTCGTCTCGATCTGCTTGTACAGGTAAAGAAGCGAACTTAATTGCTCAACCTGAGATTGCTTCGCAGCCATAGCCGCCCGGTCACCTGTACTCAGAATGGCAGGAAAACCAGCAATTTCCTGCTCGAGAGCATTGATTTGAGTACCCAGCTCTGCAATCTGCTCCTGCACTTGTCCTAGCTGGTCCTCAACAGTGGCCTGCTCGACTTCAATAAGTTGCCCCCGTAGGATATCCATCTGTGCCTGGATCTGAGCAATCTGTGAATTCAAGCTTTCCTCATAGACGGCGAAGCGGCCGGACTGGAGAGTCTCATTGCGCTCGATCAGAGTCTCCACGAACGTATTTGCGATATCCACCGCCCGCTGCGCAGATTTATCCTCAACCTTGATCTGCAGAATCTGCGTGCTTGTAATTAAGCTGACTTCAATTTGTTCCGCATCGATCTCGATGCCAAGCCGCTGCTCCGCGTCTTCGCGCACAGACCGTGATTGCAATAATTGAAGATAGGTCATTACCAGTTGTTCATCACTGATTGGTAATACATCGTTGTAGCCCTGCTGACGACCGCGAGCAACAAGCACTTTGGTAGATGCTTCATAAACTGGTGCCTGCATCTGGCTTGCAAGAAAACCGGCAAGTAACCCCAGGATACAACACCCGATCAGCAGCCAGATCCAGCGACGATATAAGTTGACGAGCTCTTTAAGGTCCATAGTGACTCCTTCATAAATGGAAACATTTCCATTTCTTAGATGAGAGAATGTGCAATTGCTTCTACAACCAGCGCTACATCATCGTCCACCATGGCAGGGTACAGTGGCAGGGTTACTTCACGGCTGGCTACGTCTTCCGTCATCGGCAGACGCTGTGAAGCACACCCGTCAAGACTTTTATAGGAGGTGAAGTGATGAATAGGTGGATAATGTATACTGGTTTGAATCCCTCGTGATTTCATTCGTTCCATGAACGCAATCCGATCAGAATCATGGGGAAGCAGAATAGGCAGAATATGAGCGGACGTGATCCCGGGATGACCCGAGAATGGAACCCGGATCTGCGGAAACTCGTGCAGAGCCTGGCGATAGACGTTGGTGAGATGGCGCCGGCGCTCATTGTTCCGATCCAGTTTATTGAGTTGAACAACACCTAGAGCGGCGCGAATCTCGTCAATGCGATAGTTGTATCCCAGTTCGACTACATCGTAACTTAACGCACGACCTTTATGTCGGTCCCACGTGAGAGCTGTCATTCCATGCGAACGCAATAGACGTAATCTCTCGTGCAGATCAGGGTCATTTGTGACCACCATGCCCCCCTCCCCGGTCGTCATGTTTTTGTTGGAGAAGAAACTAAAACAGCCAATATCACCCCAGGTTCCCAGATGCCGGTCATTTAGCCAGGAGCCGGTTGCATGCGCGGAATCTTCGATCACCTTCAAATCATGTTCACGCGCCAGCTGCATGATTCGAGGCATATCACAGGCATATCCCCCAAAGTGAACCAGCATGATGGCCCTTGTTCGCTCCGTGATTAGCGCCTCAATTGCATCCGCGGAAATATTAAAATCAGACTCACTGATAATATCCGCGAACACCGGAGTTGCACCCGTATAGCGGATCGCGTTCGCGGAGGCAACAAACGTCAGGGATGGGACAATGGCCTCATCGCCCGGCTTCAGACCGATGGCCATACATGCCATGTGCAGCGCGGCGGTTGCATTTGTGACAGCGAGAGCGTAGCCCGCGCCTGTGTATGCCGCAAACTCGGCCTCGAACTTCTGCGTTATACCGCCCATGGTTAACCAGCGGCTTTTTAGAACATCTTCGACCGCAGAAATTTCTTCGCAGCCAAAGTCGATATCAGAAAGAGGAATTCGCCAATTCATTATGTGTATTGCTCCTCAGGCAGAAACTGTGACCGTAGCCTCTCGAAATCCTGTGCAGCGATCTCGTAATCGTCCGGGCGGCCCAGGTCCTGCCAGTAACCGTCAAAGTGATAGCCAGCCACTTTTTCACCGGCTGCAATCATTTTCTTTACCAGATCTGGAAAGTCCAGATACTCGCCGCGTGGAATATAGGATATAACGCGCGGTTCGAAGACATAAATTCCCATGCTTACGCAGTAGTCGTACGTCGGCTTTTCGATATAACCATTGATGATGGACGCGCTGTCGGATTGGATTACACCCAGATCGATTTTCACCTTTCGGTGGTGCACCGCAATGGTCGCGGTCGCATGCTGTGCACGATGAAAATTGATCAGGTCACGCAAAGCCAAGGTAGTAAGAACGTCCCCATTTGTCACCAGGAACGTGTCGGTTAGGCCATCTATCAACGCAATCGGGCCGGCCGTACCGAGTGGGCACTGCTCGTAACTATATTCGATCTCCAACCCCCACTGGTGTCCATCCTGAAAAAAGGCTCTTAATATTTCGGACAAGTGCCCAACAGTTAGAATCACCCTATTGATTCCCGCCGCCTTCATTTGCCGCAGGATCACCTCCAGGATCGGCATATCGCCGATCGGCATCAATGGCTTTGGCAAGATCTTTGTGTATGGTGTCAGACGAGTGCCTTTACCGCCTGCAAGTACAACTGCATTCATATGCCCTCCTATAACTCATAAGTTCCAACTCGATATAACTCGAGATGTTTTTTGATCCATTGAATGGTTTTCTCAAGCCCACAATCCAGGTCGGTCCGGGGATACCAGCCCATGATTTCGCTGGCCAAACGGTTATCTGAAATAAGACGGTAAACTTCCGAATCCTTCGGGCGCAGACGTCTGGTCTCCACTTTCACTCGGGCCTGGCTTCCGATCATGGCAATGATTTTCTGAATGAGGTAACCAATCTTGATCTCACTGCCAGTGCCGAGGTTAACGGTTTTTCCATTCATATTTTGCGCCCGAGCTGCACATAGAAATCCGTCAACCGTATCAGTGACATAGGTGAAATCACGGCTCGTATCCAGGTTGCCCACGCGCACAACATCTGAGGTCAATGCTTGTGTAATAATGACAGGAATCACTGCCCTGGCAGACTGCCGGGGGCCATATGTATTGAAAGGGCGCACGGTTACGACAGGTAATTCATAAGCACAGTAGAAGCTCTCCGCTAATTTGTCCGCGCCAATTTTGCTCGCAGAATATGGGGATTGCCCCTGAAGAGGATGCGCCTCGTCAATTGGTGCATAACGGGCGGTCCCGTACACTTCACTGGTAGAAGTGTGAACCAGCCGCACAGTTTTCGAACGCCGGCACGCCGTTAACACGTTGAGCGTGCCCATAAAATTCGTCTCGGCAACTTCATACGTATGCAAGTAGGAGTAGGGAATCGAGATTAATGCTCCCAGATGAAAGACGTATTCACAGCCATCCACGGCGTCTTGAATAGCCTGCCCATCTCGTAAATCTCCCGAGATAATCTGTAATTTTGCCAGCGTTTCCTGAGGAAGCATACGTAGCAAACCTACATCACCCCGGGAGTTATAGCGGACAAACGCACGCACACGTGCTCCCCGGCCCGCAAGCTGCTCCACCAAATGGCTGCCGATGAACCCACCCGCACCGGTCACAAGGACCTGCTTCTGATTCCAAAAATTTTCCGTCTCAATTGTCTGAGTATTCATATCAACTCCCTCATTAAGTAGATAAGTTTGTTTGCTTTTGCAACGCAATCGCTCAATAGGCTCTGGCTCTGGCAGGTAGTGTCAATTGTTTTTGCAACGTACTCAGCAAATCTGCCACATGAACCATTCGTGCCTTCGAAAGCTCACATAAACGGTAAACCCGCTCCTGGACTTCCGCTCCAGCGTTCGGCACTGCAAACAGAACGACACCGATGTCATAACGCTCAATCAAACGCGGAAGATCGTTGATACCTCCGAGAACACGATTTCCTTTCACTCTCATACCCTGCATGGCAGGCTGCTCATCATCGATAATTCCCACGATGGAGAGGATGCGGCTACCTTCACCCTGTTTCAGCAACCAGTTAGCCACATTACGTCCTTCACCTGAGCCTACAATGACGACCCTCTCCACAACACCTCTATCGCCGCGCAAACTTAACCAGCGGGATGCGAAGCCAGTGAGCAGACGCCAACGGTAGCGCGCTGCTATAAATCCAATGGAAGCCATCAGACCAATACTAAAGATCATGGTGACAGGTAAGGCCGGATACGGTAACCACTGATAGACCCATTGCAAATAATCCAGTACTACTGTTACGATGGTTGTAATACCGGCGGATAAAATCAGTCCTGCCGCATCTTCTGTAATCGCTTCTGCCCAGACGATTCGGTTCAGGCCAGTAAGTGCATTGAGCCCACTGAACAGCACAGCAATCAAAACACAGAGAGCTATCAGGGGCCCGATTCCCCAATTGAGCAGCTCCTGTAATCGCCAGAGGAACATTGCGGTGGCGCCGGCTCCAAACGCCACAATCGTATCCATCAGAAACCAAGCTAGATGTCGTTCCACCAGACGCGAAAAAGGCCCCGCAAATAGATATCCCTCTGGAATACGAGTTTTGACCACGCGAGGAAGCAGGATCGCAATCGTCCAAAAAATAACGTCGAGATCTCCAAAAAATGAGTGATTACGGACATAGAGCCGGTCAAGCCGCATTTTGTCAGGCAGGATGCTCCTGAAGTAATCTCCCATAACATTTGATGTCGAAAGGAGATTTTCTTCGTCATGGTACAAGATACTGGCCGGGCTCGTTACACCCGGGCGAACAGAGAGTACTTCCTGGCACACTTCTGGCGACCAGCTCTTCACAATCTCAGGATCTTCTGGTCGGGGCCCCACAAGACTCATGTCCCCCATTAGAACATTCCAGAGTTGCGGCAACTCGTTGATCTTGGTATCTCTGAGCCAACGCCCGAGTAGGGTAATGCGGTCATCATCCTTACATGTGACCCGCGGGCCATCATAACTTTTTTCAGTCTCATACATGGTACGGAACTTCAGCATCCTGAAAGTTTTTCCACCCATACCGGCCCGGAGACCCCAATAAAAAGCCGGGCCCGGGGAGTCGCGCCTGATCAGATGAGCAATATAGAAAAAAAATGGCGAAAGAATGAACAAACCAAGAATAGAAAAAACAATGTCAAAGAGACGCTTTGCCATCCAATTAAGGGTCCACACAATATCCCACTGGAATGACCGATTGACTCTCAACGAGCGTGAATCTTTCAAATTCGATAATTGACGAATCATTCGTCCCTCCTGTTATGGATCTCTTCTCGCTGTACCGTCAGGCACTCAGGCCAACTCTGTTTTTGTAAAGGAAGATTTCCTTCAAGATAAAAACGCAACATTCCCTCGGCCTTGGAAATCTTTGGATTACCAGGCAGATACTTCAACAGGTTACGAGTTATAGCGTATGATAAATTGTTCGCAAGTGGTCCCAGCCAGGGATGAAAAACGACCTTCTGACAGATTGGTTTGGCAATATATCCCATACGAAATTTGAATTCATCGACGGACGGCGGAGCATCCAGTGAATGTAAGCCATACAGGATGGACTTTGTCTCGGGCCGGTTTACAAGCGTCTGGGTCACAGTAAAGCTCAAGGCATTGTTTACGTTTTCAGGCAAATATTGGCGCAAGCACTGCTGGTAGAGCATGTAATAACAGTCATCCATTCTGAAAGTAATCACCGATGCAGCCAATTTCCCATCCACGATTGCTCCCCATGCTTCAAACCCGGGCAAATCGCAGGCGGCGGAACAGAGCATCTTCCACATGCCGTGCTCCAGGTCCAGCTTACGTCCCTGCCGATCCAGGGTATCAACCTGAAGCAAGAAACCTTCGTCTGCTAAACGCTGGAAGGAGATAGGCTCAACCCGGCAACAACTTAATCCTCGACGCACATTTTTGCGGGCCCATTTGCCCAAGTTTGCGAAATCATACGCTGTATTTTCCAGGACTGCGTGATAACTGATATGACCCACACCGGAGCTTAGAGGAGTCGAGTACCTGAGGGCAACTGCCTTATATTTTTTCAAAAAATCCTGCAGTTCAGCTTGAGTTGGCTCGATTAACCAGTGATAAGGAAAAGCTTGAAAGGCTCTCGGCCCATGGCTCGCCCAGTAACTGCTTTTTGTTTGGACGACTAATTGCCCTCGTCTACGCAACCACTCTGCAAAAATGTCTGGATTCATAGAAAATTCTCAATTGCTTTTTTGCCTCGCCACCCCTAAGCAATCTTTGCTTGTGATCAATAGTTTTCAAGCTAGACTTGTTTTATTTGGAACCATACCGTCCAGGAAGGCGCATCGGGCTGAAAATGTGTCTGGTGAGATCTCACTATAAGAATGCTTATTGGATATCCCCATCGTGGCATATGCATTTCCTGCACAGGAATTGCCGGGTATCTCACTCACGCCAAATCACAATTTGGCTCGCTTCTGAATTGCAGATAAAAATAGCTTTTCAAACTTTTCTTCTGCTATTAAGATCGAATGATTTTGTTCTGCCCAAAGGCGTCCATTGCAACCAAGTTGCTCACGAAGCTTGATGTCATTTCTTAGAGCCAGAATTGCATTGCTTAAGGCTGCCGGGTCATCTGTGGGAACTTGCCTGCCTGCATCAGCAAGTTTTACAAGTCTCCAGATTTCACTTTCTTCTTCAACACAGACAATTACAGGTCGGCCACTCGCTAATACAGTGAAAAGTTTTGAGGGTAAAGAACCTTGATCGATACCTCTGCGCAATGGAACTAACGAAATATCTGCACTGGCTAAAGCATATGGGAATCGTTCACGTGGTTGAAAAGGCAAAAACAACAGATTGGACAATGAGCGTTTCTTAGCTTCATTGACCAAGAACTCTTTGTTTAACCCATCCCCGATGAGGACGAATATGATGTCCTTTTCATTTTTCAGCCTTTCAGCTGCCCGCAAAATATTCTCAAGGCCCTGGCTTGGCCCCATGTTTCCAGAGTATAAGATGACGAATCTCTCATCAAGACCATATTCTTTGGAGAATTCATTCAAACGAGGCATCGGACGGATGAATTCTGTATCAACCCAGTTATATACGAGTTTCACCTTGCTATCAGGCACACCAAGATCCTGCAAACTCTGCCTAAACGATTCCGAGATGATTTGAACAATCTTAGAATTCTTAAAAATGAATTTCTCCAAAGCAGCGACGATATCTATAACAAGCTTATTGCGAAATATGCCCAGTGTAATCCCAACATTTGGATATAGATCCTGAACGGAATAGATAGCCGGTATGCGGCGGACCACCACAGAAGCTACAAAAGGAAGCAATACGGTCAGAGAAGTGCTACCTGCTAGGACAACATCGTATCTGGGACCGGTCATGACTACCCATGCTGCACCCAGTTGATAAGAGACATACTGAAGCAAACGCAAAGACAATTTCGAGCGGTCTACAGATGGAACACTGATCCGGATAACGTTTACCCCATCTTCTATGGAACGCCAAATTAATCTACCCTGAAAGGCTGCAGCAACTCTTCCAGTCGGGTAATGGGGGACCGTTGTAATGACGGTGACCTCGTGCCCCGAACGAACCAACTCTCTGCACAGGGAACTAAACAATGGGGCACTTGGGCCCAAATCTGGCTCATACATTGTGCCAATAATTAGGATTCGCATAGCTCCATTTTCCTTTCAGCCTGCTTTAGAGAGCATGCTGCGTGTTGACCCAAGACAATATTGAGCATTTAGAGATGCAATCCGAATCAAATCATTTTCGGGCCGGTTAGATACCCGCGAGAGGGTTTGAAGAAATTGAAGCCAGGCTTTCCAAATCGGTACATATAGTGCATCTGAGCCAAAGATCAGTCGATCCGGATCCACTTTTTCCAGCGCTAACCGTAATACAGGTAATTCCAAGTTTGATGTATCCGCCATGAGATTAGGATACTTATCAAGTAATACATTTAAAACCGAGAGTGCTGTATTTGCATCGGACTCAGCTAACCCATAGCAGCCACAGTGCGCAAGGATGACCGGGGCAGCGGAAAGCCCCCAATCTACTTCTTTCAGGCGAGCAATAGTTCCATATTCTCGCAATTCAACGGGTTCTAAGCCAGGCGTCCAGCCGCCATGAATCACAACACAGAGCCCCAATCTTCCAGCAGCCACCAATGTTGCTTCGATTAATTCTCTCCCAGATGTTGTAAAAATATCGATACCGGCCAAATTAGGATGCACTTTTATAGCACAGATCCCGCATTGATTAGAAGCCGACTGATAAAAGCTGAGCAGTTTGTCACTTGGCATTCCAATAGGAATGGGGCAACTGAGAAACAGTCTCTTTTCGTCGCTAAACATTTTTGCGCTTGCAGCCAGGAGCCTCTCTGCCCCTCCCGTTTCGCGAGCCACTGGCAAGAGCAGAACGCCAGCAAGACCAACAAGGTCTAGCTGATCGTCGAGAACCTTTTTACCTGTGCATGTATAAGCCATGCGAGAAGCAAGAATAAACGCCTGTAAGGAATTTGCATTCAGCCGTTGAGCAGGACGTTCCTTGAGTGCTTCGAGCTTTGAGACAATGGATGGAGGCCGGTACTTTGCAGCGCCTTTTATGAAAAGGCCATCTACCGTTTTGTCCACTTGATACGTGGTATCCCCAGTGAGCACATCAAAGGGGTGGACATGAAAGTCATAGAAGGGATATTCCTTTCCAAGCTCGCGTGCCCAAGCCAATAGGGATATGGTTTCTTTGCTCTCTGCCATAGAGCTATCCATTTTTCACCGAGTAAAGATCAAGGATTTCCTCTCGTGAAATCTTGCCCCGATCATTTCGAGGGAGCGCATCAATCCTGATAAATCGCTTGGGGATCATATAAGCGGGAATTCGAGTTCCCAGGAACTGAATTAAGCTGGCAATATCTACGTCATTTTCTGCTTCAAAAAAGGCTGTCAGCTCGCTCAATCCACCTTCACCTGCGTTAGCAAGCACTACTGCGGCATCTCGGATTTGAGGATGAGCCATTATGTTTGTCTCAATCTCACCCAGCTCGATTCGATACCCCATCCACTTCACCTGATAATCCTTTCGAGACACAAAAACGAGCTCGCCTTCAGGGGTTTGACGCACCAAGTCACCGGTGCGATACATTCTCTCTCCCAGATCGGAACAACCCGGCGGCGGCGGCGTAAAGTTCTTCTCGGTCTTTTCGGGATCATTGAGATATCCTTTGGCTAGACAGTCCCCAGCAATACATAATTCTCCAATATCACCCCGGCCGACTGGGAGTCCATCATCTCCGATCAAAACGACTTTGGCTCCCTTGCATGCACGTCCAATCGGTATCATTTGACCAGGTGCCGGTATCTGCTTCACATGGTAACAAAGGGAAACGCCGGTCGCTTCCGTTGGACCATAGCCATTGAAAAAAGATTTCTCCGGAAACAGTTCCATCCAGATGGCTAGATATTTAGCATCGAGTGGCTCCCCAGCGAATATCACCGTGCGCAATGATGGCATTCTGCCGGCGCGCAAAACTCCTGCTCGACACATATACATCAATAAAGATGAAACCCCTTTCCAAAGTGTCACCTGCTCATCTTCTATGAAACGGACAAGCTTCTCCGGAAACAGCAACATACTTTCAGTTGCCAGACAAAAGGTTGCGCCCGTTGCCATGAAGCAGAAGATATCGAAGGTCGACATATCGAAATAAAAGGGAGCCGTTCCAAGTATGCGATCCTCCTGCGTTATGCGAAAATAATGGACTGCCCAATCGATGTAGTTTCGAATGTTACGGTGCGTGATCATAACCCCCTTGGGAATCCCCGTTGATCCAGATGTATAAAGCACGTAAGCAACGCGATTTAAATCGCCTTCGTGTGTGAGGGTCACATTCTTGGAGTCCTCCATATCCTCATAAAAGAACACTTTGTGCTCGAGCGGTTTTGACCATTCATCACGTGGACTGAGACAAATGATAGGAGGGCAAACCGCAAGCGTCTTGACTCTTTCCAGAGTCTCTCCCAAGGTTATGTGGTTGCAAATGATCGCGACCGGAGCCGCATCCATAACAATTCGATGCCATCGCTCAAGAGGCGTTTTCTGGTCCAACGGAATATAGGCTGCTCCTGCTTTTAAGATGCCTACAGTGGCAACGATACAATCAGAACTCCTCTGCAGGTAATATACAATCCTGTGCTCCAAGGTAACTCCCAGACCCACCAATATTTTGGCAAGCCGGTCTGATTCTGCAGATAATTCTCCGAACGTCATGGAGGTTCGGCCATCGGTAACGGCTTTCTTCTGGGGGTAGAGCTTTGCGGTGTGCTCCAGGTACTGATGGACTAAAAGCCCATTCATAGTTATAAGCCAGCAAGTCGTGCAATGATATTGGCCTGCATTTCGGAGGTTCCAGAATAGATGGTTGAGGCAATACTGTCGCGCAGGTCACGTTCCACTTCATACTCTGTCGAATACCCGTAGCCCCCACGGATCTGAACGGCTTCCAGGCAAGCCTGCTTAAAGCTCTCGCTGACGAAGTATTTCGCTACCGATGTCTCGAGGGCTGCACGTCTCCGGTTGTCTTTCATCGTTGCAGCGCTGTACACTGCTAGTCTCCCTAGTTCCACATTCATCTTCATTCGGGCTATCTTATGAGAGATAGCTTGAAATTCAGCGATGTGCTTGCCGAATGCTTGGCGCTCTTTGGCATATTGAATGCTTTCTTCAAGAACACGCTCAGTCTCTCCCAGGAGACAGGCGGGAATTAGAGTACGCTCCCATTCCATTGCTTCACTAAAAATAATCGTTCCCTGTCCTTCCCGCCCAATCATCGAGGCTGCCGGAATACGGCAATCTGCAAAGATGAGTTCGCCATTTGTTAGTGTACGCAGGCCAAGCTTTTCCATAGGCTTTCCTTTGGAGAAACCGGCGCTGCTTGCAGGAACGTGAAAGCATGAAAATCCCCCAAGGGTCTTTCTTGTCGGGTCAGTGAGGGCAAAAACCAGAACACAATCACAGACGGGCCCATTGGTAATAAAAGTTTTCGTCCCGTTGAGAAGGAAGTCATTGCCGTCTTTCACAGCACTTGTCCGCATGGCAAAAGCATCAGAGCCTGAATCGGGTTCTGTAATGGCCTGAGCATAGATCAACTTCCCGGAGGCCAGCTCAGGTAAGAGGCAACGCTTTTGCTCCTCGCTTCCGAACAGTAAGATTTGAATACCGCTGATCAACTGTGTTGCCAGGGCATGGACAAGACCGGAATCCTTGCAGGAATGTCCGAGGGCATGAAATATGGCCACTGTCGTCACAAAGTCAAACCCATCGCCACCATAAGCCTCGGGGAATGGGAGGGCCATCAGTCGCATCTTTGCACATTTTTCCCAAAGGTCGTGCGGGAACCTACCCTCACGGTCACGTTCCACGATTCCTGGATTAAGCTCTTTTTCTGCAAAATCCGTAATCATCTTGCGAATTTCTTGCTGCTCTTTCGTGAAAGTGAAATCCATAGAAAGCACCTACCCGGGTCGCTGGCGTTCTACAAGGGCTGTTATCATCGCGACAGAAGCAAAATTCTCTGGGTTAAGATCTTCACTTGGAATTTGCATCGAGAATTTTTCCTCCAAAAAACTTAGTAAGGACATGATTCCCAGTGAGTCAACAATACCTGACTCAACAAGCTGATCATTATCATCTAATGGTTTATCCAAATTGTGCTGAACAATATTGTTCTGGATAAAATCACGGATCACATCATTCGTATTCATATAATTCACTCTCCTTGTTTGGTAGTCTTTGCAAAAGAGGCAGGAGTATTGTTTACATTGAGCAATGTTGATTTCAAATAGGAAAAGAAACGGGATACTCTTCTCTTGGGATATTCTTTGAATTTGAGCATCCGGTGCATCCATAGCGCAGGGAGATTATCCTCATAATAGCCTCCATACACCTTCACAAATCCCTCATCCTTTAGCGCATGTTGAAGAGACCGCTGCAGAGGTGCTGCCAGGTTTTTTCCACGATAGCTGGGATCTATCAACATATCAAACGCATATACCTCCTGTTCCTTACAATGGATATCCAGCAATTTGAAATCGGGATGAGAAACCGGTTCCTCGTTTTTCTTTCGACAGACGCACCAAAGATCCCCTACCACCTTTCCGTTCTGAACCAAGGCAAATCCCCTTAGGCCTCTTTTAAGATTTCTCGAAGCCTTTACACGTCGGCTTGACACAGGAAACATCCATTTTCCCGCCTGAATATCCTCGGGCTGAAACTCTACGAAACGAATATCTAGCTCGGAGGGAATCCTGGGGTCGGCTAAAGGACCACGCAGGTCCATCTCTACCGGGATCACGATTCTATTTCGGAATACTTGGTGTCCAAAGAATTCACTTAGCTTCCCCTCAGCGATCGCTTCACGAGCTAAATGATAAGCCAAGATAAAGTAATCAAACATAGTCGATTCTTCCTTCATTCAACGCGAAGATTTTTTGAATAACAACTTCAAAATTTGAAGCAAACAGTTTGTATTGATTCCCCCTCATACCTGCCTGAGTGTGTACTCTTCAATCTGCATAACTTCAGGGCAATATCGTGCGTATGACCACTGCCGGGTTTCCAGCAGCAATCACCCCTGCCGGAACATCTCTTGAAACCACACTACCGGCGCCAATGACACTGCCTCTGCCTATTGAAACTCCCTTTAGAATTATACAGTTCATGCCAATAAATACATCGTCTTCGATACAAACAGGAGCGATTCTACCTTGCGAAGGATTGATACGACGGCTATCCACATCCAGCGGATGAAAGTCAGTGTCTGAAATGGTGGTATTTGCTCCAATCGCAACGTTATTTCCGATTTTTATCTGCCCTGCTGCACACAACGTTCCCCCCGTCATTGCAAAATTATCACCCACTTCGAGCAGAGCACCCTTTTGCCATGTTGACAAAATTACTGCATGATTTGGGCCAAGAGGATTCGATTTCATAGAAGAACGAAGCTGCAACTGTTTGCCAAAGCGCATGGTACTCTGGCGATGTTTCAAAACAATAGGAGCTCCATAAAATTGCCAGCCTGTTCCCCATTGGATGGCATTCATAAGAAAGAGCATACGCACCCAAGGATAAATTAGCAGGGACTCTGCCTTATTGAGAAGCTTCCACGGTGTGTCATATATTCGGTCAATCATATTACACGCTTCTTTTCTCGCTTACAACACGCTGGTATAACAACTCCAAACGATCAACAACCGCCTCAATGGAAAAAGTATCTTTCATCATATCTTTGCAGTTGTCCCTGTATTTACGATACAAGCTCCTGTCTGTTAATAGTTTTCGCATCCCGGAAGCAAATGCATCTATATCAAAGGGCTCCACATCCGCAATACGATCCTTTATCAATTTCGCCATCTGGCAGCCCTCCGTCACCACCATGGGTTTCTCTGCCAAACAGGCTTCCATCACCGTCGTAGGATAAGCATCTGAGCGACTTGGTAAGACATACAGATCTGCATCCTGATAAGCCGCAGATTTCATCTCATCTGATACCAGTCCTGTCAAAAACACATCCTTTTCCAGATCTAATTCTTTAATCAGATCCCTAATCTCAGTCATTTGTCCATCGTCGGGCCCTACAATGGCCAACTGGGTATTCAAATCTCGTAGCTGGGCAAAGGACTTAATTAGTAGATCAACGCCTTTAATCTTGTTGACACGTCCCAAAAACAGGATGAGCGGACCGTCAGGCGACAATCGAAAAGCACGGCGAAAATCTCCAGGCTTCGATACTCTGCAATGGGCAGACACATCAATTCCGTTTGGTATGATCTCGATTTTTTCTGGGGGAACCCCGCGCATTATTGCATGCTGCTTTTCGATTTCCTGTAAGGCAATTAGCGAGCTGATCCCCTGTAATTCTCTTTTCCCCAACACCTGATCGTACAAACGCTTCAGGAAAAAAGAACTGACCATGACGGGCAAGGCTCCCTGGGGATGAGTTACGATGGGAACATGAGCTTTACGGGCTTTCGATGCAATCAGCGGAATAATGGGGCTGCGATAACCCATTAAGTGAATAACATCGAAGTCATGTATATGTTTTTCTAAATATGCGCCTAAGTCTGGGAGCCAAAATGGGCCTAACGTTCCGGGCCAGCTAGCGATGTTCCAGGTATTGAAATAAACTACATGGATCCCTTCATAATCTGTTTCAAATGTCTTTGACGACATTTTTTCTTTTTTATTGAGCAAGTTCGTGCAATAAACAGTTACTTGGTGACCTCTTCGAATCAATTCCTTGGAGTTTTGATAGACAACTTTTACTGGTCCTCCCCAGGCCAAAGCGGGGTAAAAACCAAGCGTTACAAATAGAATATGCATTGCATCAACCTCTGTATTTATGCTGCGCGTGAGCTAATGCCATTCTGGAGCTCTCAACTACCCCCCTGGAAAAAAGGTCCAGATCCCAGTTAGTAATCAGAGCTCTACTTTTCTGGCCAAACTTCTCCCGCGTTCGTTCATCCATATTTGCAGCATTGCCCAAGACATTCGACATCATCTCAGTATCAAATGGATCTATAGTCCAGCCATTTTCTCCTTCTCGAACGAGGTCAAATGAAGACCCGGCTCTTTTTGAAACAATCACAGGCAGGCTACAAGCCATCGCTTCATTCACCACCAGTCCCCAAGTTTCAGAAATACTCGGCAAAACTAAATAAGAGGCCGCCGAGTAAAAATCGACCAACCGGTCGGGCTCCACAAATCCTGGCAAATGAATTATGCTTTGATCTTCAGAAGAGAGATTCTTAAGAAACACCTCTATTTCCTTCTCTTGGCCTCCCGCACCGCATATCACCAAATGCCATTCACCATTCGATTCCTTCTTTCGTAAGAACTGCTCAAAGGCAGCTAACAAACCGATAATGTTCTTTTCTGGAATCATGCGGCCCACAAATAGAAAATAATTTAAAGGTAAATTCCACCTTTGACGAATTTCAAATATATGCTTCCGGCTACAAACCGCTTGCTCCGCAAGCTTCTTTACATCGACCACATCACATCCGAAAGCTATGCGTTCTTTCGGTATGCCAAGGTGTTGAATATAAACACTGGAGCTTTGCCCTGCCACAAAAGCTGCATCGAATCTGCGAACAAACAAGGACTTCAAGAATTCAACAGGGGTATATCTTCTTTTGTCAAATTCGTTGCTATCGCTTATCAAGACCGTTGCTATCTTTCTTCGCTCACACCAAATTTTTGCCTTTCTCAGGATACTTAAGGAATATCCGGCCAAGAACACCACATCCGGTTCTAGCTTCTCCAAGCAATCCTTGAGAGCCCTCCATAACTTTTTTTCCGGGATCTCATCCAATTTATCGCTCGGAAACAACGAAAGATTTGAGTAGCCCTGTTGCACTGTGGTTCGGAACCATGGATAATCCCTTATGGAGCCTGATAGCTCTATGTTTAGAAACGCGAATCCTTCGCCCTGGCAATATTGCGCCAAATCGAGCAAACGTGCATGTTCATAATGGCCCAGTGTGGTTTGAACAAATACAATCTTCTTATGGCTCACAATTCACAGTCCCGGCTATCTGAAAAAAATGTTATAACGAATTTTCTTATTTATCGATGAAGAAATACCCGTTTCACGCCCGTAAAAAGATCTTCCCATAGATCTTTACTCACCAGTCTGATTATCGTTGCATAAACAATCGTGCCAAGCGCAATTAGCAAAAGAAGTTTTGTCCACCCTAGAAGACCCGAAAAGGGTTGTAGTTGTGCGGTTGCTAAGCAAACTACAACAAACATCAAACATCCTGCCAAAAACGGAAGGAACAGTGGCTTTATCTGGTCGCTAATCTTCAATTCTAAAGACCGTGCTCCAAAAACTACGTTACCGAGCGGGAGCAATAGGGCTCCTGTAAACCGGGCCACTGTAAAAGTAATCAACCCATACGGGGCCGCCGTCCACAACAATGGCAGGAGTAAGATGATCGACATCGCGGAAAGTTTAGTATAAATAGCTGGCTTACCAACGGATAAATAGGAGCTTTCATTCAACGTCCAAATACTGCTTAACCCCGGCATGATCACCAACAGGCTTATGACCGTTCCCAATCCCTCCCATTTATTCCCATACAAAAGTTCAATAACTGGTGAAGCAATAGAAGATATACCAAACGCGATTGGGAAAAGGAGTGCTCCGGTTAAGCGTTGCAAACCGATTAAGCTTTTTCCTACAGCGCGTGCGTTACCCTGAAGTTTGCAGAAAGCAGGATAGGCTACATCATTGAGTGCTGCTACGACAAAAACGGGAAACAAAATCGCAATATGAAGACCTAATGAATAGACACCAAGACTGTATATTCCTAAGAAGATGCCCGCGATAATATTATCGGCATACAATAGCAGCCAATTTTGAAGACTTGACAGCATAATCCATAAACTGAAACGTAACTGCTCCTTCACAATGGGCCAATTCCAAACAAAGCTCGGGCGCCATTTTATGGCTGCCCACACGAACACGCTGCTCACAAGGATTCCAAGCAATTGTCCCCAGATAATCGCCCAAGCCCCTGCTCCCAGCCAAGCGAAAATGACGGATGCAATTGCCTGTGTTATTAGAAACGAGGAATTGACCCAGAATAACCGATTGAACTTCATTTCACGGCGTAACAATCCCTTTGGAACGGTTGTTAGGGCCGACAATGGCAAGGATATAGCGGACACACGAATGATGTTGATCACTTGAACGTTATGATACAACTCGGAAATCAATGGAGTTGCAATCCAAATAATCAGATATATCCCAAATGACATGATTAGGCTGAGCCACATACTTATTGATGCAAATTCCTCAACCTTCGTTCTATTCTGGACCACTGCTTTACCCAGGCCCAAATCAACCAAAATGGCAGCCAACGCCATCACGGATGTCGATAGGGCCACAAGGCCAAAATCGGCCGGCGTCAATAGCGCTGCAAGGATCATTGTTGAGAACGGGGTGATCAATCTTGGAGCCGCATTGTATAAGATGGACCACTTAAATGACCTGGCAGCCTGATTGATTAACTCTTCTTGTTGACCAGATTTCGAATTTGCAACTGTATTCATAGTACTCATAGCATCATTCAAGAATGGAGAGGCGGGTGGGAAGCAAGCACAAATTAAGCGTTTTGTTTGGCGAGAGAATTTATGGTTATGGATAGTTGCTCAACATCTGATCTAAAGAGCTCGAGGTTGGAAACCAAGACTCCTAAGTAAATATACAAAATCAAATTAGCATTACTGGCACCTGCACCAGTACTTTCTACGAAGCATAGAACCAGAAAACCCATGAAATAACCCAATGCAAGTGCCATAATCGCAACTTTTTCAGGATCTTTAATGCTCAACATCGTAATTAGGGTCCTTAAGAAAAAATAGATTTGGGCAGCAACGAAGAATACTAGTCCTAAAAGCCCTGTGTTATACCAAACTTCCAAGTACGTATGATGAAAGCTATTACTCCTAAGTTGTTCTGCTGCGCCTATGCCTCTACCACCAATCGGATTCTTGCTAATTTCATCTAGCGCCAATTGCCATATAGTTTCCCTATTGGATAGGCCGGCATCGAAACTATACCTGCTCATCAAAAAATCTAATCGTGCATAACTTGTTCTCTCAAGTAATAATTGCCCGGCAACAACGATTGCAACAGCAAGCATCACAGACCACAGAAAGTTTTTAGAGTGCCGCACAAATATCAATAAGGGAACCAAACTAACTAGCCCGGCGATCGTTCCCGCGCGTTGACCAGTAAATATTAAAGTTATGGCGCCAGCCAAAAAACCAATTCCAAAGATAATCTTGAGAATTGCGGATTTGGTCTGCGAAAATCCATACAGAATAAATGGCAACAGCCCCCCGAGTGTCATAGCAAAGGATGCCGCACCTCTCGCAAAACCCGCAAATCGGGAAGGATCACGTAATTGATTTGGTAGAAGAATGAAATTGATCACAGAAAAGATTGTTGCGCCAATGGCAATGAAAATCAGTGTCGATTTATATGTTTCGATAGGCTTATCCCCGTATGCCAAAGAAATACCGAGCGTAACAATGATCAGCAATACGCTTCTTTGGAATTGCCACAGAAAAGCATCTGCACCAAATAATGATACAAAGCCAAAAAACACATACATCCAGAACAAAAACCCTCCCAAAGAAACTTTCATCTTGCTTTGCATCACACCAGACAGTAATAGCAGGAAAATAGTAATCCACCTTGAAACAGGAGACAGGCTATCGATGATTGAAATACTTGATCCTACAAAAGCAGCGCTCAACACAATAAATGGAAGTATGATGTTAACCCGATTGGATAACGTAAGATAAACCATCAGGAATCCGATGAACACCAAAAGAATATAACCGGCTGCTCCGAGGCGATTCAAATTATCCAAGAAAGGAATGTCCATGGTGTTTCTCTAATCACGACTCTTTATTTTTAGCATGAGCATGGCTCAGCAATTTAGAATGGTTAAAACATCATCCCCTATCTGTTCCGGGGATTTTTGCATAGAATTGAAACGAAGAATACAAGGTGCCTGAGGCCGGGATTCAAAAATAAACAACAAATTTTCCTGAGTTCTCTGTATTTCATTAAAGTACTTAATCGCAACCTCATCCGACATGTCCGCAACTTCAAACTGGTCATTGCGATTGCGTATTCGACGAACAATCGTCTTTACTGGTGCATCGAGCTCAATAATCATGTCCAAGGTTTCAGACCATTCTTTGTAAATCTTCTTCCACCAATGCCCAGTGGTTGGGCACCTTAGCACAAGGGAGTTTCTACGGTGCATTTGCGAGATCAGCGCTACGCAACCTTCTTCAAAAATCACAATCTTATTCATCGCTTTACGACGTGCAACACCCGGTAGGCCATTCAGCATAATCATTTGTGCTAAATCCCTGTGACTAAACCATTCACCAACACTGATTCTTGTCCGCAGAATTAATGGAATGAGCAAAATGAAGTTATAGAAGAAGAAGGCAACATTCCCTGTATAGCGATAATGCTCTAAGAATATCCATTCCAAATTATCTATACGCTGATCTAATGCACTCATTAAAGTCGTCTTACCCGCACCCGGTATCCCAGCCAGTTCAATGATGTATCCCCGTTTTGTTGAAACCCTCAAAGGTTTGTCTTTCATAAGCTTAAGATCTAACTTTCGTCGTTTGCATCCGAACCAACCAAATGAACATAGCCTGACAACAATCGATTCATTCGCACGAAGGAAAGTCTTCCACATGGTGCTAAGGCGTTGCAGACAGTATCTCAACATGGTCAAACGTGACACTCTGTAATATCATCTCATCGCCGGAGGCAACTGCCAGACCTGCCATAAGAGGGTCACTTAGGGAATTGATCACTTTTGTTGAGTTAGGAATGGCAGACCATGAAACTCCATCGGAAGAGACATAGGAGCTATATTCTGTACCATGTCTGACTATCTTCACATATAGCGGCAGCTCCATGAATACTGAAGCTACCTCCACAGTCTCCTGACTAAAATCAGAACGGACCTGAACCTTTACACCATCTTTTGGGGTAACCAGAACAGCATAATAAGGAGAGATGGGGTCAAACGTCTGTCTGACCATTACGCCCATTTTCGATGACAAATCTTGAACCGTGAAGCTATAGATGCCGGCACTAATACTGCCATTCTCGGTCATCGGTTGCCAAACATAGTAGAACTGATCAGCATTGACGAATGGCGTCGACCAGATATCCCAGCCCGCACCACGTAAAATCCAGGCATCCCCTTCTTGTGCCAGTGTGCCTTTCATTGCCGGATTCCCAATATCTTCGCAGTTCCAATCCTGTGGACAGCTGTCGATCATAACTGTGGGCACAACTTGACTCGGTGGCAAAGGAGAAAAAGCTGCGGCTGCCAGCTCATCCAAGTGCTTCTGCGGATCATCCGTCAGGAGAATATCCTGGTATGTCCACCATAAAATAATTGCCGGGTGTGAATTTAGGATCGTCTGGTCACGTTGTGCCTTCATCTGCTCATAAGTCGGGAAGCCGGCACACATCGGCCAAAGCATGCATAAGGGCGTCTGAGAGTATCGGGCTTGCGAAAAAGCCTGCAAAACCATGACACTCTGGCCACCTAGCTTATCTGCCCAATATTGAGCGTGGTTCGCAGCTGCCCCTGTGTACCTGGTCAATTCATTTCCACTCTCAATATACCCGTAGGGGTAATAGCATGGACCAAATACATCTGCTATATCTTTCATATATGAGTAATACCAGTAGTAATGCTCCATCGGGTCGTTCGATCCGGCAGTGACAAGTAAGCGTGGATGGTTTGGGTCCGCTTGCCTGATCACGTCGCTCCATTTCTGGAGTTTGATATATTCGGTCGGTCTAATTTCATCTGCAACATAATAGCCCCATGTTGCAGGATGGTCCTTGACCAGATTTACAAAATATTCAATGACACAATCATTATCGGAACAACGACTGTCCGCGCTCAGCTCAGGGAATTTTGTAAGCATCCAGTCATCCGGTCTGTCTAAACGCGGCAGAATCGCCCAAATAACCTTCATGCCCAGGGAAAAAGCCCTGTCGGCGTATGCTATCTGGCTTTCTGCGTCCCCATACAACTGTCCATAATTGACAATAAGTGTGAAACCTTTCTCCGCTAACACGTCCAGGTGATCGATGCACTCTGCATCAGACGGTATACAGCTATCATATAATCCCTGAGGAGGAAGGGTTAACTCTTGATACTTGATTGGCTCAGGAGTTGGGGTCTTATCACTGGTAGATGGAACGGTCGTGACTGCATAGGGAATAGTCGCTGTAGGCAACGGCCCCGTTGCTCCGGTAGCACAACCAGTCACAAGAGTCGGAAAAATAAAAGCAATGAGGAGGAACCGAAATATTTTTTGTCTTCCTACAAAAGCAGTAATTTGTCGAATTCTTGCGCGCTTTGTTTGCTGTATGGGACCGAGACTGAATTCGTCGAGTTTATTGATAGCCATATTAGAAATTTGCAGTATCAGCAATTTGGGTGGTCACTTTCAACAGGCTGGAACCGCGCTCCGCCACTCGACATTCTGGAAAATGTCGGTCGTGCCCCCGTATGACCCAGCAATAGCCTCTACTGCTTCAGCAGTGGAATGCTACTGTGATTTGTAATCGTCAGCTGTTTTACGGATAAATCGATTCGGATGGTCTGCTCTTGAAGTACCTTTAATAGCACCTGGACACGCTCAGTATCCCGCAGACGCGCACAGAAGATTGCTTCATAGCCGGCAAAAGGCCCTGAATGAATACTCACTTGATCGCCCGACTTCAGGCGGGACCATGTTTCTTCCTTTGCACTGTTAAGCTCCTCCACGCGATGGCGGATTTTTTGAAGCAACCCATCGGGGACGCAGGCAGGCTCTCCACCAAAAGCAACCAATCCCGATGATCCGGGGATCCATTGCAGCACCGATATTCCGGTAAGCTCCAGATCAACATTCACAAACAGGTATCCTGGAAAATAAGGCTTTGCCCTTTGCAGGTGTGGATTTTTACTGTCAACACACAGGCAGGGGTAATACGCTTCAATTTGAAGCGCTGTCATCTGGTTGTATAACCACCTTTCTTTTTGCGGCTTACTATGAATGACGTACCAGCGTAACAAGGCACCCTCCGGCTTCCATGAAAATCTGTTGTCTGATCACCAGGTCATATCCCCGGCGCTTGGCTGTCCAAAACCCTAGCGCGGCAGAAGTGTTCCCGTTGTAACCTTCAGGACATCAGCCGCTTTGCGCAGATTACTTAGATATACATCGTTGTCACCGAAATCCTTGAATTCCTCATAGAGTCCCTGCCAGATTTTGAGGGCAGTGGGCTCACTGCAGCCACGTTTGCGCATTTCACCGATGAAATCATCGCTTGTCATGTTAAGGCTTTGTGCTAACTGTTGAACTCGACGCATCATACTTTCTCCACACAAGGTCTCTATCACAAGTGATATTGGATGAGCAGGATATCCATGAAGATCTGACTTGCGTTCGATGAAAAACCTGCATTGACCGGCTGTTCTCAAGGACAGCAACTTGCTTTCGCTCTTGCTTTAATCCCAAAGCATTGTAGTAAGAATAGTCTTTAAATGATTTGGAAATTTATTTAAAAATCCTTTTGATTTCCAACTTCTAAACGGATTTCAATTTTCATTTAGAGGCACAAAGCAATATCCGCGTCCCCACTGGGTATGAATGTACTGATGATTATGCTCTGAGTCCTGTATTTTTTTTCGTAAGTAGCAAATATAAAGCGTCAAAGTGGAAGATAGCTTTGCGTACTCACAGCCCCAGACCTCACGCAGGAGCTGCCCATGCGTCACAGTCTTGCCCATATTTCGTACCAGACAGGCCAGCAGGCTATATTCTGTCGCAGATAGATCGAGCACTCTGCCTTTACACTCAACCACCTG
>DATHTL010000022.1:0-3625 GCA_035463255.1 Anaerolineales bacterium
GATTTTTGAGGGGGAGGGAAGGGAGAAGAGAAAACAGACCAGGCGCCAGTCCATGAACGGGGAACGAACCTCCACCCCGTGCGCCATAGAGAGGCGATCAAAATTTCGCAGCACGGATGGGAGCTGAACAAAATGGAAATCTGTGTAGAGCATCTTGAAGAGGAAATCACGGTTTTGTATGCGTGGTTTATCTGCTTCGAAGGCCGTGGAAGTAAAAGCCGCCTTCTCTTGCAGGAGCCATGAGGGCCCGCGGCGGGTTGTCATTTTTTCGACAAGCGATTGAGCACTCTTGAGATAGAAATTTTGCCCGGGAAAAAGATCGAGACCTTTCATCACCTCTACCAGCTCAAACGTACGCCTGGGAGAAAACGTGGACAGCGAATCTTTCAATGCGGCAGTCACATGCCAGGGATACCCGCCCAGGGCTTCATCGCCGCCATGTCCATCGATTGTGACGACCACACCGTTCGCGCGCTGGGCCTGATATACCAGCCAGGGCCCCAGGTGAATATCGGAGATATCTTCCAACTGGAAAAGAATCTCATCGAAATGATCAAGGTATGTGCTGGAATCGGCTGTACAGTATATAGGCGTCACACCCGTATGCCTGACGACTTCATCCGCATAGTTCCTCTCGTCCAGCGCCTCACCCGGATACGTCATGATGAACGCCTTTTGCCACTCCCTGGCCATGCGCTCGGTTGCGCCGCTCATGTTGCGGATGTGATGCATGCCGCTCACGATTGAGCTCGAGTCTAATCCGCCGCTGAGCGCCGTCCCGATGGGTACGTCGCTCCTCATGCGGATGCGGCAGGCATCCAGGAACAACTCCCGGAAATGGCTTACCTGAGAAGTGTACGGAAGAGGCGATTCATCCAAATGATCCAGGGTGTTCCACCAGCGCCGGATGACCGGTGTATCTCCTTCCCGGAGCGTAAGACAATGCCCGCCCAGCAGATGCCGTAATCCGCGGATCAGCGTGCGCTCATCCCCTTCGATCAGCCGCTCGTTGGATAAGGCCGCCGCCATCATGGCAGGGTCGAACTCAGGCTCGAACCAATCAAGCGCCAGGAAAGCTTTCATCTCAGAAGCGAAAGCAAAGTGATCGTGATCGAAATAGTAAATCAGCGGTTTTATACCGAAGCGGTCACGAGAGATAAACAGCTTGCGATCCGAACGATCCCAAATAGCAAGCGCCCACATGCCGTTAAAGCGAAGCTGACAGTCCTCTCCCCAATGGTGATAAGCTGCCAGAAGGACCTCGGTATCCGAGTCAGTTTGGAAGATATATCCGTGTCCTTCCAATTCAGTTTTCAACTCAAGGAAATTATAGATCTCTCCGTTGAAGATAATCCAATAACGGTCACCCCCAAATGACATCGGTTGACGCCCGCCATCGGATGTATCAATGATCGCGAGGCGGCGATGGCCAAAGCCGAGATTTGCTGCTGAGTCGATATAAAATCCGTTCCCGTCCGGCCCGCGATGCGCAATGCTATCTGTAAAGCGCGCCAGCATGGCAGGGGAAATGGGTTCACCATTTAAATTCCACAGTCCAACAATTCCGCACATTCTATGAACTTTCTCCTATCGATTGCAGCCGTTCCGCAAATGCGCGGAAGTTAACGTCAGCATTATAGCTTGTCTGCCAGACCTGCCGGGCACCGGTTCTCAGACGGGCAGCCAGCGACGGATTATCCCATAGCTTGAGCAGCGCCGCGGCAATTTCGCCCGGCTCCGGGTCGGGGCTGAGCAGAATGCCATTCTGTTCTGAAACAATTTCAGGGTTGCCCCCCACCGACGTAGCGATGATCGGAATCCCGCAGCTAATCGCCTCCTGGATGGAAACAGGAGCCCCGCCCTCTGTCTTGCTTACATTCACGAATACATCGACGGGGTTCTCTCTATAATGTTGTAAAACCTCATGATTTGGAACATGCCCGGTGAAACGACTTTGAACATTCGATGGGAGGTTCCGGACAATTCTTCGTTCAAGTGCTTTTTTGCCCTTGCCATCCCCGAAATGGACCCACTCAAACTTCTGCTCGGGGCGTTCCTGTGCCGCGGCGACAATCCCATCCAGTAACAGATGTAGCCTTTTTACAGGCACAATGTAGGAACAGGTAACAATTCTGAATATGCCATCTTCCGATTGCTCGGAGACAAAACCAGGATCTTCGATTCCCAGATGAGCAGTCTCGAATTTCGAGCGATATTCGGGATACTGTTCACAAAAGTATTCTCTGCCTGCGTCAGAAGCAACGAACATAGCATCCAGAACATCCAGAGTCTCACGGCGACGCGGCCAATAATAAGGATAGTAATACTTTTCATAAATATCGTACCCATGCGCGCGTGAAACAAGTCTTACACCCGGGAATTCTTGCTTGAGCAGTGAACATCCCGTCGAGGTGTGGTCAAACCAGTAGCTGTAGAGAATACAGTTGTTTACATCAATACTTTGAGTTTGAAATAAATTCTTGACCCACTGTCTTGTCAGTTCTGCCCGGCTCGAAAACAAGATCAATTTCAGTATCTTAGAGGGGTAGAGCAAGATATTCGGATGCCGACGTATTTCCTCAAGAAAACCCACCGATGCAAGAGCTCTCTTAACCGTTTTATCTGGAGCCGCATTCTTCTGAAGAAAATCCGCATATTCATCATTCACGCCCACGCCCGCCGGAAGCGGAAGTCTCTTTCCCTTATTTATTCTCGGCACGACAATGATCTTCTCAAATCTCTGCGCCAAACGCCGTATTTCAGGGCTGATAAATGTGTACTCAGCGGTGAGATCATAAGGGTAGGAAGTGGTAAAAAGTATGATTCTCATACTTTTATTGCTTGCAAGCTTCATCGTTCAATCGAATGCTAACAGCTCATCAGCAATCTTTTGTTAACCAGCCGGAGTATCGACCTTTTGATACAAGCAAAGGCTAGAGCTAAAAGCCAGGTTCAAATTCTTCAGGACTGTGTCCCCCGATTGCAGAATTCCTCCTATACTTCGAACGAAGCTCTCGGAGCGATACAGGACACAAAGGGACTTCCAGACTTTATCCATTAAGAAATAGCCCAGAGGGCCGCTGGCTTCGATACAACCATTTAAGATAAAGGATACAGCCGGATAAACTCCAACCCGTTTTAAGCCAAGAGCAAGCAGAAGATCATCTATAAAGTAGAGATGCCGAGGAATGCCGTTTTCGTGAAATGAATAAAGATCAAAACTATCAAACTTCGAATAGGGTCTTGTCAGAATGGGATCCATGACGAGGAAAAATCCGCCTGGTTTCACACTGTAACCGGAAAACTGAAGAGCATTAATAAAATCTTTTGTCTTTACAATATGGTGCAAACAATAAAAGGCAGACACAATATCGTACGTGTTGGCATACTGACCGGGTGAGACCGTCGCCAGATTCTCTTGGATACCTTCCACATGGGACATTCGTTCCCGGATCACTTCCAGGGCGTCGCTCGAAACGTCCAGAGCGGAAACCCGGGTTGAATAGCCCTTCGTTGACAGCATGCGGTAGATCAGGTCCGTCCAAAATCCAGTTCCGGCTCCGATATCTAGGAATGTAAGGTTTTGCTGGTTATTGCCCGGAAACACATTCAGAATGGTTTGCAT
>DATHTL010000023.1:0-7396 GCA_035463255.1 Anaerolineales bacterium
CGTGACTATGCCGTACGTGCTTACAAATCCATCGACTGTGCAGGTATGGCACGCGTTGACTTTTTTGTTGAGAAGGATACAAATAAAGTCTATCTGAACGAGTTGAACAGCATTCCTGGCTTTACGAAGATCAGCATGTATCCCAAACTCTGGGAAGCCAGTGGGCTGCCGTATAACAAGTTGGTTGACCGCTTGATTGAGCTGGCTATGGAACGCAAGGCGGATCGCGACCGGACGTCGCATATTTATCGGAGTGGTGCATGAGCGAGAAGAGAGACCTGAATCGTGCGGATCTCGTACGCCTGCGCCGCGAGAGGGAGAATAAACAGCGGCTGCAGCGTGCTCACACAGAAGCCACGCGCTTGCCCGCGAGTCGCGGCCGGCAGGAGTTCGTGCAGCCGCGCAAAAAGACCGCGCGGACAAGTAATACGCGCAACGCGCGCCGCCGCTTCCAAAATGCTCTGCTGCCCGTGGCGCCAGATGCAGAAATGCGCGGCATCAGCATGCCCCGCCTTTCCCGGCCCCGGCTGGGACCGCGCTTGTTTTCCTTTTTCTTTGTTGCTCTGCTGGGCACGGCGCTTTACCTGGCATTCAACCTGCCTCAATTGCGCGTGGGTAGCGCACAGGTGACCGGTAACCAGATGTTATCGCCGGAGGAGATCAATTCTGCCTTGAACGTTGCAGGTGAACCTGCGTTCCTGCTGATGCCTTCCAAGCTGGAGACACATCTGCGCCTTAGTTTCCCCGAGCTGGTCTCCGCGGAAGTGGACGTGACGTTGCCCAACGTTGTCTCTGTCTCCGTCACAGAGCGCAAGCCGGTCATCCGCTGGGAGCAGGGCGGTAGCTTCACCTGGATCTCCGAGGATGGCGTTGCATTCCGTCCGCGTGGCGATAGGCCTGAGCTGATCTCGGTCATCGCGATGACTGCACCGCCCATCGAGGGCAACGTGTCTCCTGACTCACTGACTCCTGCTCCGTTTATTTCAGCCGAGATGGTGCAGGCGATCAAAGGACTGGGAAGCCACGTCCCGCCCGGCGTGACGATCTTATATGATTCGATCTTTGGCTTTGGCTGGAATGATCCGCGCGGCTGGCGTGTCTATTTTGGAACGAAAGCGAGTGATGTGGAATTGAAAGTGCGCGTGTATGAGTCTTTGGTGAACTCATTGACACAAAGGGGCATTCAGCCTGCGTTGATCAATGTGACCTATCCGTCCGCGCCATATTACAGATTGACAGAGTAGGTTTGGTACTTATGGAAGAAATTGTTGTAGGCATTGATGTAGGTACAACCAAAGTGTGCACGCTGGTAGGACGCGTGGAGGATGACAAATCCAGTCGCATCCTGGGAGTGGGCATCGAACCTTCTGAGGGCATTAAGAAGGGTGTGATTGTGGACCTCGGTGCGGCTTCACAGGCGATCACGCGCTCTGTGGAGAAGGCCGAATCCACGTCCGGGCTCGAGATCACCTCTGCGCTGGTGAGCATGGCTGGCGCACACGTCTCGTCGGTGAACAGCCGGGGCGCGGTGGCTGTGAACGGGAATGCCATCGAGCAGTACGACGTGCTGCACGCCCTTGACCAGGCCCGTGCGGTGGCCATTCCCTATGACCGCGAAATCATCCACGTCATCCAGCGCGGCTTCACAGTGGATGGACAGGATGGCATCCGCAACCCGAAAGGGATGCATGGCTATCGCCTGGAAGTGGAAGCGCACATCATTACCGCATCTGCGGCAACGAGTGATAACCTGCGTCAATGCGTAGGCGCGGCCGGCGTGGAGATCCAGCAATTCGTGTTGAACCCGCTGGCCTCTGGCGAAGTGGTGCTCACCGATCAGGAACGCCAGATGGGTGTGGCAGTGTGCGACATCGGCGGCGGCACCACCGACCTGGCGCTCTACGTCAACGGCGACGTGTGGCATACGATGGTGCTGGCGGTGGGCGGCAACCACATCACGCAGGATATTGCACATGGTTTGCGGCTGTCATTCCCGCAGGCGGAAGATATCAAAAAGCAGCATGGATACGCCATTCGCACGGGCGTGGGCTCCGAGGAATATTTCTCGGTCCGCCCGTTCGGCGAGGAACGTCCCGTGCAGATCAACCGCCAGGAAATGGCTCATATTATCGAAGCACGCGTCGAGGAAATTTTCTCGCTGACGTTGCAGGAGATCAAGCGCTCCGGCTACGACGGTCTTTTGCCCGCGGGTATGGTGCTGACAGGCGGCACGTCTGCGCTGCCCGGCATCAAACGGGTCGCCTCCGAAGTGCTGAATATGCCGGTCCGCACAGCCCAGCCGGAAAATCTTACCGGGTTGGTGGATCGTTTGAAATCACCTGCTTATTCGACTGGCGTGGGGCTGCTGCGCTGGGCAATGTCGATGCACGATCAGGATTTAGGAACCGGGCGCAGTCGGCGCGGGAAAGGAGAGAACCGTATGGATTCTGTGAAAAAGTGGATTGGTAGGATTTTGCCGTAACCTGGCCCCGCTGCGACGGGAGCCAGGATGTGACCGTGGTAATTATTTATTTTTGCTGCGGATTCAATAAAACATCATAAGACCCAATAGTTGATGGAGGTAGATATGGACTCGACCAATAAGAAAGTTGAAGAGCAAGAGAAAGGGAAAGATGCCTTCGCCCGCATCAAAGTGATCGGTGTGGGAGGTGGCGGAACCAATGCGGTCAACCGCATGATCGCTGAAGGAATTCAGGGTGTTGAATTCATCGCAGTGAATACCGATGCCCAGGCACTCATGCTGGCGAAAGCGCCTGCGAAGGTCCGGCTGGGCGACAAACTGACGCGCGGGCTGGGCGCCGGCGGCGATCCCGAGATCGGGCGCAAAGCTGCCGAGGAGTCCGCGGACGAGCTGTATAACGTGCTGAAAGGCTCGGATATGGTCTTCGTCACCGCGGGCATGGGCGGCGGCACCGGCACAGGCGCGGCGCCCGTGGTCGCGCAGATCGCCAAAGAAAGCGGCGCGCTGACCATCGGCGTGGTGACGCGTCCCTTCACGTTTGAAGGCATGCGTCGTCTGCAATCTGCTGAGGTAGGCATTGGCAAGCTCAAGGAACATGCCGACACGCTGATCGCCATACCCAACGATCGCCTGCTGCAGGTTGCCGACAAGCGCGCCTCTCTGCAGGATGCTTTCCGTCTGGCGGACGATGTTCTGCATCAGGGCATCCAGGGCATCTCAGAGTTGATCACGATCCCAGGCTTGATCAACCTTGACTTTGCTGATGTGCGTGCCATCATGTCTGAGGGCGGCGCGGCGCTCATGGCGGTTGGGAACGGCTCCGGCGACGAGAAGGCGAAGAAAGCGGCCGAAGATGCCATCTCGAGCAAACTGCTCGATATCACGATCGATGGTGCCCGCGGCGTGCTCTTCAACGTCACCGGCGGCCCGAACATGACCCTCTTTGAGGTCAACCAGGCAGCCGCGATCATCCGTGAGACCGCTCACCCCGATGTCAACATGATCTTCGGCGCGGTCATCGATCCGAACATGGGCGACGACATCCGCATCACCGTGATCGCCACGGGCTTTGAGCGCAGCAGCAGCATGCCTCGCCGCGCCCTGGAGCGTCAGCCGCGCACAGAATCCAAGCGATCGGAGTCTGCTGGGTATATGCGCCCTTCTGAGTCCGTCAGCGTCCACACGGATTACCAATCCGGTGAGGCGAAGTCAACATCGTTGCCTCCTGTGAGCAAAGACGATCTCGACATCCCGACCTTTTTGCGAAATCGTCGGTAACATCATGTAGGGAAAGGCAGCTGCCTTTCCCTACATGATGAACAAATTACTCGGTCAAGTCCAACTCCCCTTTGCCGGGGCGGTCTTGGCGTGCCTGGGCGAGGCATGCCAGGCCGCCCCGTGCATGTTTTAAGATAATCCCTACCCTCACTCAGGCATTTCCCCCAAGCGCATCCTATTGCAATTATGTTAAAATGGTAACAATGAAAGCTGTACTTCCCCAACCTGTCCACGAATCGTATCAGAGACATCGCAAGCAACGGACCAGCCAGATCATTTTGCCGGTCTTGCTTGCGGCTCTTTTATTTGTTGTCCTGGTAATCCTTGTGATCATTGCCACAGCCAACGGCACCGGTGACGTGGGACGCTGGGCAGCCATATCCACTATATGGATTGCTATCCCAACCTGCCTCATGGGATTCGTCTTGTTGGCGCTTCTGTGGGGGCTAGTGTATTTGATGGGAAAATTGCTTGGCGTAACACCCACGTACACGAACAAGGCACAGAATTTTCTGCGTAAGCTTGCCATCCGCATCCGCCTGGTCGCGGATAAGGTGGTGAGTCCCATCATTGCTTTGAATGGATATGGGGCCACCATCAAGACGCTCCTGGGAAGGAAATAGATCATTGCTCTTATGGAGCAACAAAGAGAGGAGATAGATTATGGATCAACGTAATAAAGTTCTGCTGATTGGCGCTCTCGCTGGCGCCGCTATGGGGGTGGTTGCTGCGATGATGTTGCAGCGCCGGGCCGAACGGGCGGGCACAGAGATCTCACTTTCTACAGGGGAAGGTATCCAGCTTGGCATGATGGCCCTCGGGTTGGTGCGTGCAATCGCTGCCTTGGCAGATAAGGAAGACAATAAATAGCTTCAAAACTAAATCTGGAAACAAAACAAGGCAGGGACACCATCAAATGGTGTCCCTGCCTTGTTTTGTTGTACTGTTTTTTGCCAATCATGGCTTTTGGTGCATGCTTGGCAAAGGTTACGATCTTAACTAAATTGAAATCATCCTATATCCTTTTCTGCATATAATCATTACATTGGTGATACATAAATTAATTGCCAGCTCCGCTGATAGGGTGACAAATTGATATAGGATGCTGGAAGATAAAATGTGACATCTCTGAAATCAACCGAACGAAACGTCTGAAGAATACAACATCGTCTATGTTGGGAGGCATTCATTGAAAAATTCTACTCTTCAATCCGGTTTGTTGTTACTAATCGTAATGGCGGCATTTGTCTTGCCATCCAACGTTTTGGCTCAACCTATTAAGCCAATGCAATACAACCCCTGGGCCGAGGAGTGGGTTGCTTATCAGGTCGCAGCGGGAAACGTAGCTGATCTTGCCCAACACTACCCAAATCCTGAGGATCGAGCTATTCGGGGATCGTTTGTCGTAGCGCTGTTAAAAAATAAGTCAAATGTAATTGCCCAAAATGGACTTTCGATCAAAAATGCCACGGTAATTGGGGATCTGATCCTGCAACATGCCGATCTCAATTTTCCCGTCACATTCGAAGGATTGATCTTTGAGGGGCAAGTATCGTTTTGCCGCGTTCATTTCTACAGTTCGGTATCCGTTATCAAGAGTACATTTAAGTCGAGAACGGATTTCTGTGCAGCGAAGAGTGAGGATCTGATTTTCCTTAACGATTCGACATTCGAAACGTTGGCAGACTTCAGCGGTATAAATGTCAAGGGGGATTTGGCGCTGCAAAGGGCTCGTTTTCATGGCCCGGCGCAATTCGGCGGCGCAAAGATCCAGAGCTCATTGTTTCTTGATGATGCGATGTTTTCGGATCCCGGTCAAACAACTGGCTTTGATAACATTCGTGTAGACGGCTCCCTTTTTGCAAATCGGACCAGCTTTGTTGGGTCTGCAAGATTCATGGATGCCTATATTGGCTCTCACTTCGCCGCGGATGATCTTAAGTTCACGAGCCCCGATGGGAACGCCAATTTTGAAAATATGTTTGTAGGCAAGTCTCTCTATCTCAATCGGGCAATCTTTAATGGAGCAGTCAATTTTTCAAATGTTAAGGCTGGGGAGTACTTTATTGCCAATGACGCACAATTTAACAACGAGACTAAGGAAGCGGCCTTCGGTAGCTTGAAAGTAGGCAAGGTCTTTCATTTGGCAAAGACGGTTTTTGCAGGCCCGGTCAATTTCAGTTATATGAATATCGTATCCTCCATAGAGGCAACAGGAGCCCGTTTTAGTAGTCCGGAGGGAGGAGTCAACTTTGGAGATACTCAAGTTGGTGGGCATGTTTTTCTCAATAAATCGCAATTTGCCGGGCCCTTACGGTTTACCTACGCTCATACAGGAAAAAATTTAGAGATCTCCGACGCAATATTTTCAGGCCCGGAGGGGCGTGTTGACTTCGATGATATGAGGGTTGATGGTACTGTTTTGCTCTCCCGAACAACGTTTGCAGGCCCGGTTAGCTTTAGCAATATCCAGATCGGTGATGCGATTGAAGCCTACGATGCCCAGTTTCTGAATGAGAAAGCTCTTATTAGTTTCTTTACGATGAAGGTAAAAAATTACGCAGCCTTTGATCGGGTAAGATTTTTAGGTTCTGCGGACTTTCGTATCAGTGAGATTGGAGCAGATTTTTATGCCAACGAAACAAAGTTTGTAAATTCGCAGGGACAAGCAGACTTTGGTGAGATGACAGTTGGGAAAAATCTTTTTATTTCAGATGCTCAGTTTGAGGTGACTCCGAGTTTTAATAATGTTCATATTGGCAGTTCCATGCATATCTCCACTTCTCAGTTCAACAACCCAGAAAATCAAATTGTTCTATTTGAAAACATGAGGATAGGCAACTTTATATTGCTTAATCAAACGACGTTCACCGGACCGGTAAGCTTTGCACGTACCGATACAGCAGGGTTGTTTGCGAATAACGTGATCTGGCCAAAAGAACAAGGCGCCGTCAATCTGACAAGTTTCACGTACAAGGAAGTTGATGTGCGGGGTTCCCAGGATAATCAGGTAGACTTTATTTCTTTACTGGAGCGTTCTCCTTATGAAATTCAGTCTTATCGGCGGCTTGAAAATTACTATCAAGCCGAGGGATACCCAGGTGTTGCAGACTATGTCTTCATAAAGGGCATTCAGAGGGAACGAAGAGAAGCGATCAGTTGGTATTATTACCGCTGGTGGTGGAATTTGTTTTTGGATGTATTTGTTTTGTATGGTCGAGACCCACTCCGCGCAGTCGGGTGGTGTTTGCTTTTGGTGATCATTGGCTACTTTGTGTTTCGCAAAAAAGCACAGATGCGACCTGTTGTGGAAACGGATCGTTCTTACCGGCCTTTTCTGTATAGCCTCGACCTTTTTGTCCCTTTGGTGAATCTGGGATATGCCAGGGTATGGGAGCCAACCCCAGAACGCAGAGCCGCGCGGGTCTATGCCAAAATTCACCAGTATCTGGCATGGATTTTGATTCCAATTGCTCTTTTAGCGATTGCCGGTGTACTTGATTAGGTGGTCACAGCTTCAGAAAAACGAAGACATCGGAAGCCTCACACTTCCGATGTCTTCGTTTAGCCTGTTATTTTCCCCTTCAAATCTTCCTCATTAAACGGTCCGTTCTCCTGCATCAGGGCGCGAGCTTC
>DATHTL010000024.1:0-30888 GCA_035463255.1 Anaerolineales bacterium
TTTGACCTGCTTATTTCCGTAACCGCGTTCCTTGTCGCTAAGGGCGCGATCCAGCAGGATGCCGGTCTCCGCCTGATTCAGGTTGCGCAGCTGGAAGACGCGCGAGCGAGAGATCAAGGCTTTGATCACTTCAAAGTAGGGGTTCTCAGTGGTGGCGCCAATGAGGGTAACAACGCCCGCCTCTACGTGAGGCAAGAGCGCGTCCTGTTGGGCCTTGTTCCAGCGGTGCACCTCATCCACAAATAGGATGGTGCGGATGTTGTGCAGGCGCCTACGCTCGAGCGCTTCCTCGATGATGATGCGCAGGTCGGCTTTACCTGCAAGTATGGCAGAGATCGTGACGAAATGGCTCTGGGTTGTATTGGCGATCACCTGCGCAAGAGTGGTTTTGCCCGTGCCGGGTGGACCCCACAAAATAATAGAAGAGAACAAGCGGTCAGCTTCGATGGCGCGGCGTAACAGCTTGCCTTCGCCGACGATATGCTCTTGCCCAATATATTCATCCAGTGTTCGTGGGCGCATTCGTGCGGCGAGCGGTGCTTCCTGCTTCATGCGCTCGTGCATAGCATGGTCGAAGAGATCAGACATGAGGTGATTATAAAAGAAAAAGGGCTGTGCGAAACAGCCCTTTACTGATACAGCGAGGTAGTTCCTATTTTCCTTCTTTTTCTGCCGGGTTCGCGCCGGTGCCCCGTAAATTGACGACTCGTTTCAGTACATCAAACCAGAACGGTGCGCCCTGCCTGGCAGCCAGAGCCGTGATAAAGATGCCGGCCAGTTTGACGGCGAGGTTATTCTGATTGGAGGACTGGGGTGGTACCAAGCAGAACGGCGTCCCGATGACCGGAACACCAAATGTTTGATCGGTGCCCGGAAACAGCCTGCAATCGTCATCTAAAAACGCTGTGCCCTGGCTGCTGCGGTTGATTCCCCAGCCGATCGGCAGGCTGAGCCCCGTAAATTGTTGCCGAAAGTCCCGCAGGGCCTCTTCAGGATTGTTTTCCATCTCTTCCTCGGGAAGCTGGAAACTTGAGGCATTCTGTGCCAGCACCTGGCGGACCGTGGGCTCACGCAAGAGGTAAAGTGTCAGATCGATCGAATCCACATTTAACATCAACGCAATCACGAAACCGATCACCAGCGCCATCCACTGGGAATAGCGTTTGAACACGCCGCTGACCCGATCCATCGAATCGTCGAACCACTTCTCCACGTTTTGTCTGGCTCTGGCAAGCTTCGATTCTCTCTCACCGATATATTCTTCCAGATTCAATAGCAGGGCATTGAGGGTCTGGTTTACTTCCGGGCTGATCACGCTCAACGCCGCGATCCCGCGCTGGAGGTCGGCAAATGCATCTCTGCCGCGAGGGGCATCCTTCCCCTTGAGAAGGTCGTCAATGTCATCCTTGCGTTGACTGGCTTCTTGTAAGGCAGCCTCGATCACTGGCTTTAGATGCGGGTATTTCAGCGCGAATTCTTCCACTCTTTTTTTCAACAACGCCAGCGTCCGTCTCGTAAAGGCCGTGCCTGCCTCCGTGGCGGCCGCACTGCGGGCAAGCTCGATCAACAGATTGAGCTCCACGATCACGGCTTCTTGCCGCGTGATCTTGCGATCCTTTTCCAGGTCATCACGGATTTTCAGAAGACCCTGCTGGATGAGCGATGACTCCGTGCCGGCCGTAATCACAATATCGAATAAGGCTAGCGAGAACTGCTGGGATGGAATATAAGATGGAAGTTTACGGATTTCCTTGGTGAAACCGCGCAGGATGGGATATCTATAGAACCAGGATGCAACCGGGGAGGGTTCGTTCCTCTTCTTGGAGGTCAGCCCGCGAATGACGGGATGGTCGTAGAGCTGTGCTTTCAGGTTGGGGTTGGCGAGCATCTCATGGATCGCCTCCTCCATGTCCTTGGCTCGTTTGTCCAGCCTGGTGTTGATCCATTCCTGGATCTGGATAATAGTCAGGCTGAGCACAATCCAAACGAAGATCAAGCCAATGGTAACTTCGACAATGGCGCCCAGGTTCATAGAGTCCTCCTGTTGTAAAAGGAATGAATTAGGACAGGCTAGAAGGAGGCAATGGCCGTCTTCATGTCCGAGTATGTGTCTATGTACATGTCGAAACCACTGGTTTCGAAGGCCGTCCTGGTCTCGGGGGAGAGGTTGACCAGCTTGAGATGCGGAGATTTGTACGTTCCGGCGCTAATGCCCCTCTTCATCTGTTCATCGCTCAGGTTGGCCTCAGGGTTGCGGGTACGAAGTTCATTGAAGAGGGTGTGAAGCGCACGCAGCCCTGCGCTGCTCACGAACGGCGCACGAGCAAGGTCCACCAGAATGTAACGCGCTCCTTCATCGATCAGCTTTCTGGCTGTGGATTGGAATATTTCATAGGTTGATGAGTCAATATTCCCCTCCACGTGCATGACAGTAACTGGAACGCGCCCACTTTCGGTCGATACTTTGATTTCCATGCTCTCCTCCGTGAGTTGAATTCCTCAGGCAAATTGGGATATGGATAGTATATAGAAGACTGGAATAAATTTCAAGGCTCACGCATTAGGAGTTTCCACCTGGCTTTGATTATGTGCCTGGTTAACAATATAAATGCCCAGCAGGGCAATTGCGCCGCCGATTCCCTGCCAGATGGTCGGGATTTCGTTGAGCAGTGGTATTGCCAACAACGTAGTGATAATGGGCTGGAGTACCACGGTTGGCGCCACCACCGAAGCAGGCAGATACCCGAGTGCATAGGCAAGGGACATATAGCCAATAAGTTGTGATACAACCGCTGTGGCCAGAAACACCAACCAGCTCTGTGCAGGGTATCCAACCAGGGGATATTGGAGAAGGGTGTTCACAACAAACAGCGAGAGACTCGCGCCAATCCCTACAAGCCAGATATGGCTGATGGGGTCAAAATGCGTGCGGCTCCGCTCGGTAAACAGGAAGTAGCCCCCGTAGAAAATTCCTGTGCAAAGAGCCATGGCATCGCCAATGCCGAAGCGGGGGTGAAGCAGGAAGTCGGTTCCCATGATAAGCGCCGCACCCAGCAACGTGATCGTGAGTCCGCGCCAGAAGCCAGTGGAAAGCTTCTTTTTTAAGATCAGCCAGGTGCCCAGGGCAACCCATAGCGGCGCTGTGTTGCCAAGCAGTGTTGCATTGGAGGCGGTGGTATACGAAAGTGAGGCGGTCCATAAGCCAAGGTCGAGCGCGGTGAATACACCGGCGAGCAGAGGAAATACGACCAGCCAGGACTTGATAGAGGCATTATTTTTGGCACGCGGGGCAAAGAATGGCAGCAACAAAAATATGGAAAAGAAAAGCCGGTAGAATGCGGTCACCGGACCGGGCGCATTCGCCCAGCGGACAAACATGGCCGAAAAGCTGAGCGCGAAAATACCGGTACCCAGCGCGAGATAGGCAAGCAGGGTTTTGTTCTGAGGCATTGTGATGTGTTCCGTGATGCAGAGTAGAGTGTTTTGTTATTGAACCTGGAGACGGTCGAGAAAGGCGGGCAGCTCATGGAGCGAGGACAGGCTCGCATCCGGCTGAATGGAAAGCTGATCGCCGGTCCTAGGGCCGGCGCGGCGGCTGAGCCAGATCGCGTACAGACCGGCGTTCTGCGCGCCGCGTATGTCGGCATCCAGATTGTCGCCGACCATAACGGCTTCTGCAGGCAGGAAATACCAGTTCGAGAGGGCCAGCTCGAAGATACGCGGGTGGGGCTTGCGATAACTGCACGCGGCAGAGGTGAGAATGAAGTCGAAGTACTGATCAATGCCAAAGCGGCGCGCGAGCTGTTGTACATCCTGATCGTCGCCGGCATTCGAGATCAAGCCGAGGCGATATCCGTCCTCTTCCAGTTTTTTCAAGGTTGGCAGAGTATCCTCTTCGAGCACCCAATTGGTCTGCGTGATGGCGAAGAGACGATCCAACGCGGTGCGCAGGATATGCTCGGGAACATCCCCATAGCCTTTGTCGGTGAGCACGTCGCGCAGGACAAAAGAGTAGGTGGTTTCCAGGAGATCCTTTTCGCGTTTCCGGAAGTAATTATCCAGTCGCTTGCGGAATTCGCGTGGGAATGTGGAAAGGTTGAGCTCCATGTCTTGGTCGCGCAAATAGTTCGTCAGCGCTTCATCTGCCTGTGCGGTAATATCACTCCAGGTGGAGCGCTCATACATCAGCGTTCCACCCAGGTCAAAAATCACAGCGCGCAAAAAGTTACGAGGCATAACAGGAGTATTCTATTCGAAAACAGGAATCACTGCACGGGGCTTTACTTCTTCCCGTTCCCCTCTTCCGGGGCCGGTGGCCGCTGTGGCAGGGTTGTGACCAGCACCTTATCCACCCGGCGGCCGTCCATATCCATCACCTCGAAATTCAAACCGTGCCATTCGAAGCGATCGGTGGGTTGTGGCACCCGGCCCAGCGTCATCATGACAAAACCGCTCAGGGTCTCGTACTCATCTTCATGCGGCAACAATGGCAGATCAAAGATTTCTTTGAACTCGTCCACTTCGAGCATGCCGTCCAGCAGCCAGGAGCCATCCGGCCGTTGGGTCGCTTGAGGCTCCTCGATCTCCATTTCGCCGACGATCTCTTCGAGAATGTCATTGATGGTCAGGAGCCCTTGCAACGCCCCAAACTCATCGATGACCAGGAGCATGTCGGTGCCTTTTTCCTTGAACAGCTCCAGCGCACGCGAGGCAAACATGGTCTCAGGCACAAAGAAAGCGGGCTTGAGCAGATTTTTAAGTACGATAGGCTCGTTGTGCAAACTCTGGACCAGGAGATCTCTTGCCTTCACAATACCAATAATGGCATCCAGGGAACCCTGCCGCACAGGGAAACGTGAGAAGTTAGATTCATCCAGCTTTTGCCGAATGTCTTCGATCGAATCGTTGATATCGAGCCAGACAACGTCGGGACGCGGGGTCATCAGCGAATAGATCCGCTGGTCTGCCAGGCTGAAGACGCCCTCGACCATGTCATGCTCAGCTTCCTCGAACACACCAGCCTGCGTGCCCTGGTCGATCAACAACTGGATCTCTTCCTCTGTAACAGGCGGCTCGTTCCCAGGCTCAACACCCATCATTTTCAGAATAAGATCCGTGATCCGCCCCAGCAGCCAGACAAATGGCTTGAACAGTGTGGAAACGACCAGCATGGGACCAGCCAGAATGGCTGCAATCCGTTCGGGGTTGTGCAGGGCGATGCGCTTTGGTACCAGCTCGCCAAGCACAATGGACACGAAGGTAATCGCAATGACCACGATCGCGAGAGACAGTGTTTCAGCATATGGAGCGACCGCCGGAATACTTTGCAGGAGACCCGTTAGAGGAGCAGATAATCTGGCTCCACCGACGGCTCCCAGAAAAACTCCGACGAGCGTAATGCCGATCTGGACGGTGGCCAGGAACAGATTTGGGTTCTCAATTAAATGCAAGGCCGTGGCTGCCCGCTTATCGCCATCGTTGACGCGTTCCTGCAGACGTGCCTTGCGCGAAGATGCAACCGACATCTCCGATAAAACGAACACTGCATTGATCAGAATGATTGCCAGAATGATTAATATTTCTGTGCCTATATTCATCGAAACTTACACTCTCTATCCGAAAGAGACTTTCACGTTAATATTTTGCGGGACTCAAATATGACCGGAGGGGTCTCCGGCCAAATCTGGCGGAATAATATTCAAGATGCTTATGACAACCTATGGGGATTTCGTCCATGATCCAGTCTACTTTTCCAACTTCCCTCTATTGTACTATGGATAAACAAATTACCTTTGTTTCTTCGATAGGTTTATTACATGATTCTTATACCTGAGCATGCAATTGCTTAGCCCATTACTTGAATCCCTGAGCCTGGTTCCACGCTGCCGATCACCCAGGCCTTCTGGTCGACTTCTTTAGAACGCGCCAGGAAGGCATCCAGCTTCTTGCGTGGAACGCCAAGCAACAAACCTCCGCTGGTTTGCGGGTCGAATAACAGCATCTGCTCCGGCTCATCAATTGCGCCGGCAAACGTGACTTTGGACTCAAAATGTTTTTTGTTATCGAACGCGCCGCCAGGGAAAATTCCCTGTCCGGCATATTTGCGAGCACCTGAAATGAATGGGATGTTAGGCAGGTCAAGCTTCAAGGACACACGAGAAGCCTGCGCCATCTCCATGCCGTGTCCCAGCAGGCTATAGCCCGTTATGTCCGTGCCGCCGCGCAAGCCGAATTCATTTGCCAGCTGGCTTGCCATACGGTTTAACTGCTTCATCCAATGGACCGCTTCGAGCACATCCTGCTCGTCCGCTTTTTGCTGCTTCAAGGCGGTGGTGGTCACACCGAAACCGAGCGGTTTGGTCAAAACCAGCGCATCGCCGGCCGCCAAAGCACCTTTACTTAACATGGTGCGCGGGTCCACAAACCCGATGACAACAAGTCCGTACTTCGGCTCTTTGTCCTTGACGGTATGTCCACCAGCAATCACAACTCCTGCTTCGCGCGCCTTTTCTGCGCCGCCGCGGATGATTTCGCTCGAGATATCTTCCGGCAGGTTGTCCGGCAGCGCGGCCACGTTCAACGCCAGGAAGGGCTGTCCGCCCATCGCGTACACATCAGAAAGGCTATTTGCCGCCGCGATAGAGCCGTAGTCGTAGGCATTGTCGACTACGGGTGTGAAAAAATCGGTTGTGACCACGATCGCCCGCGCTTCATCGAGGCGCCATACAGCCGCGTCGTCAGGTTCCCGCAGACCCACTAAAAGGTCGGGGAAGGCAGCGGGATCAAAGATATCTCGAATAGGACGCAGAACCTGCGTCAGCGCGTCGGCGCTTAGCTTGGATGCTCAACCCGCGCAGGCGGAAAGAGTCGTCAGGCGGATCTCGCGTCCGGTTTGTGGAATCGGCATACTTCTCCTAAAACAAACGACCAGCAACCATCTCTGGTTGCTGGTCATTTTACACTAGTTACATTCCTGGTTAGGGGATGGTTGTAGGTATGGTGGTCGGGGTCTGGGTCTGACCTGAATTAGGCAATGGCAGAATGAACTCATTACCGCTTGGCACAAAGATCGTCTGGACGCCAGGCGCCAGCTTGAGAATGTACTGATACTCTATAAGTTGCCGGTTGTCCTTCAGTGCGGCCGCCAGCAGTTCCAGCGCCTGTGCTTCGGCATTGGCTTCGATCAGGCGGGCTTCCGCGGCGCCCTTGGATGCGATCACGGCTGCATCCGCCTGCCCCTGGGCGATCTGGCGGGCTTGTTCTGCCTCTTGCTTCTTCGACTCAACGACGAACGCGGCTTGTAACGCCTGTTGCTCGGCGATCTGTTTCTGCTCGATGGACTGGGCATACTCTTCTGTGAATGTGATATCGCGCAGAACGAAGTCGATCAGGGTCAACCCGTTGTCAGCCATTACGTTCAACAATTCCTGGGTCATCTGATCGGCCATCTCGAAGCGTTTTGTGCTTAAGACCTCATCCACCCGGTATTGTGAGACCGCATCGCGGATAATGCCACGAACCTGCGGGAGGATCAGATCATCTTGATAGCGGTGTTGCCATTCCCTGTGAATCGTTGTTACTACAGTTGGCTCAATTTGATAAATTACGGAAGAATCAACGAAAATACGCTGCCCATCAGAGGTGCGTGCTTCGACAGTAATCAGGCCCTCGGTCTCTCCCTCGCTGGCTGTACGTGCCATCGTAAATGTTTGGATGGAGGTGGGATATAGCTCCACTCTCTCGACGAAGGGCACAATCCAGTGCAAGCCCGGCCGAAGCGGTTCGGGTCTCATGCCGCCTTCCGACAGTATGGTGACGACGACCCCTGTCTCAGTCGGTTCAATAAATACTAGACCTGCTCCCGCAATGGTTGCCACAATTGCGAAAACAATCAAACCGATAACTGCTGAACTCAATCCTTTGGTATTTTGCTTGCGGCTGGCGCGAATCAATACCAGTATGCCAACCCCTATAACTGCCATCCACGCAAAACCGGCCAGTGTCTTAATTAAATCTGCAATGTTCATGGGTCCTCCAATAATAGGTTGAAAGAATTATACCGCCATGATAGCATAGCGTTATGAACACAGGAAAAGGGCAGGTTGTGGAGCTCATTCTTGAGGATGGACGTCGCCACGTGCGTGTCTCCTGCCCGCCGGCATTGGTTCCGACCGCGGGCCAATACCTGCTCGCCAGCGACGGTTCGGACTCACCTCTGCCTGTTCCACTTTTTCATACGGATTCTGCGCCTCAGGGTTTTATCGCCATGGCATCTGGGCCGCCTTCGTGGAACCCGGGCCTTGAGCTTTCCCTGCGCGGTCCGCTTGGACGCGGTTTCACCCTGTCAGCTTCTGCCCGTAAGGTGGGGCTGGTCGCCTTCGAGCAACCCCCCGCGCGTTTAAAGGGTTTGATCGCGCCCGCCTTGAAACAGAACGCGGCGGTTGTGCTGGTGTCTGACTCCAACCCGGACAACCTCCGTGACGATGTGGAAGTGCAGCCCATGTCCGTCTTGCCAGAGATCCTCGAATGGGCGGATTATCTGGCTTTCCACGTGGAGCGTGAGAATCTGAATTGGATGAGGGAACGCCTGGGGAAACTGAATCAGCTCGCGGCTGCGAAAGAGGCGCAAGTTTTGATCCATACACCCGTTCCATGTGGAGGGGTCGCTGAGTGCGGGATCTGTGCAATCACAATCAAGTCGGGCTGGAAGCTCGCCTGTAAGGATGGTCCGGTTTTTGATTGGAGAGAATTGTTTTAGACGTCTGGCATCAGGCCCCTAAAACCAGATCCGAAACGATGTTCGGGTTTTTCCAGCGATGCCCTGATACGTAACAACAACATCAATGGGCACAAGCTCCCCCTGTTTTTGATCCGTAAAATTGAATGTCACCGTGCCCAGCCCTGAGCCGTTCGTGGTAAAGAAGTATTCATCCGTGCGACCATCCGGCCAGGAGATCGTAGCTCTCCCCGTGGCATTCGACACAGCCTGTCCGGTCTGGCTGTGGACAACCACAAAAACGGTCTGCTGCCCGCTCGACTGGGTCACAGACTTCCCCACAAACGCGCGGACCTTGATTGAGAGGATGGGGTTGATCGTCGCGTCCAATGGATTTACCGGCTTGAGATGAGCTTGATTTTCACCAAGCTGCTCGAAATAGAGACGTCCAAGGTCTGTGAGCACCACGCGCTGACCTTCCGGCCGGTCTGCACGCCACTCGAAGCGGGCCTTTTCGAAGTATTGCACGATCAAGTTCTCGTGAAATTCAAATGGAGAAATGGGATTGCCAAATTGCGCTGCGCCGCCATTCGCTCGGTAAAAATCGAGGAAGGCAAAGCAAACAGAGAATCCTGTAGGGAATGGATCACACCCAGCCGTGTTGTTTAGATTTAACTGATCAGAGGGCTGATATATCGCCTGCCCCACCGCAGTAAGAAGCACACGTTGATTTTCCGGCTGGTCGCCGCGCAACTCAAAGCGGGCCCGCTCAAAATATTGAACGGTCTTCCCGTCCCTGGAAGTAATCTGTTCCGTTATAGGATAGCCATAAACAAGCCTGGGATCGCGGGCACTCTTATAAAAACGGAACAAGTCCCCTTTTACGCTGTGTCCCGTCTCTGGAAAGAATTGTGAGTCTGCCGACTGTGAAGATACTGTTCTCCATTGTGTGAGCAACAGTGAAATCGCAAGAAGTGGCACAGTGAGTCGCCAGATCGCCTTCATTGGACTCATTATACTCAGATGAGTTTTTCTTCACCTTACTACTTTTGAAAGCCAAGCAGCGCTTCGACAATACGTTCCGCAGCGTGGCCATCTCCATATGGATTTATTGCTCTGGCCATCTGCGCGTATGCCGTTGGGTCATCGAGGAGCCGCGTGGCTTGATGCACAATGTTGTCGGTTTCCGTTCCAACGATTTTTAGAGTCCCTGCCTCGATTCCCTCCGGGCGCTCTGTTGTTTCTCGGAGGACCAGGACCGGCACGCCCAGCGATGGGGCTTCTTCCTGCAGACCGCCAGAGTCGGTAAGGATCAGGGTTGCGTGTTTCATCAAGTGCACCATGGGGAGGTAGTCCAGCGGGCCTAACAACGTGACGTGCGGTACGTCTTTCAAGATGCGGTAAACCGGTTCCTGAATTCTTGGGTTCAGATGCACTGGATAAACAATCTCCACATCGCCGCCTGAGGCAAGTTCCCTCAGCGCACAACAAATATTCTCGATCGGCTTTCCAAAATTCTCGCGCCGATGGGCTGTTACAACAACCAGTCTCCCAGTCGCTAGACTCTTAACAAGCTCGGTAATCTCGCGCGGCTCTTCCTGTCTTACCACAAATTGCATGGCATCGATCACCGAGTTACCGGTCACAATAATGTTCTTTTCTTCCACGCCTTCGCGCAAGAGATTGCCCTTTGACCATTGGGTGGGAGCAAAATGGAGGTCTGCAATGACGGTCGCGATGCGGCGATTGATCTCTTCTGGAAAGGGATGCCATTTATTGTGCGTGCGTAGCCCGGCTTCCACATGCCCCAGTTTGATGCGGCGGTAGTAGGCAAGCTGGGAGGTCGTGACCACTGTGGTTGTATCCCCAACTACCAAAACCCAATCGGGTTGGAAATCGGTCAGGACAGGGTCGAGATGCGTGAAGATAAACGCGCTGATCTGTGCGAGCGACTGGTCGGCGCGCATGAGGTCGAGGTCATAATCCGGCCGGATCTTAAAAAGCTGAAGCACCTGATCGAGCATTTGCCGGTGCTGGGCGGTGACACAGACGCGCGAATCAACGCCCGGGGTCTCTTTCAACTGCCGGACGATAGGAGCCATTTTCACGGCTTCCGGGCGCGTGCCAAAGACGGATAAGACTTTTAATCTGGAACTCACAGCTTATGATCTCTGATCGATCAGAGCGGTTTGATCGGCCTTGTTTACACCCAGGCGGTGTACTGTGAACCCTGCCTTCTGCCAGCGGTCGCTATTCCAGCCATTCACACAGTCGATCAAAGTACGTGTATTTGTCTTCGATGCAATTGCATCCGGATCGAGGTTCACGAATTCCGTGTGCCTCACGAGCAGCAGGATCGCATCCGCGTCTTCGATGGCTGCATCGAGACCAGCAGCCATGTCAATGCCTTTGAGTTGCGCATCCGGTTTGAAAGGTTCCCACGCCTTTACTCGCGCACCCTCATTTTGCAGTAAGTGGACAATTTCTGCGGCAGGGCTTTCGCGCAGATCGTCTACATCGGGTTTATAAGCCAGACCAAGCGCGGCGATCTTTTTCCCCTGCAAGGAGCCAAGAGCTTGTTTGACCTTCTGAATGACAAACTGCGGTTGTCCGTCGTTGATCTGCCGCGCCTGATAGATGAGTGGCGTCAGCTCAGGCGCCGTCTCGACAAAGAACCACGGATCCACGCTGATGCAGTGTCCGCCCACGCCGGGGCCCGGGTTGAGAATGTTGATGCGCGGGTGCAGATTCGCCAACCGGATGGCCTCCCAGACATCTACACCGAACTTTTCCGCAAGACGCGAGAACTCATTCGCAATGGCGATGTTGACATCGCGCGTTGTGTTCTCCATGAGCTTGACCATCTCGGCAGTAGTTGCATCGGTCTCGATGATCTGCCCTTTGACAAACGTGGCATACAGGTCATGCCCGGCGCGGGCCGATTCTGGTGTCACGCCACCGACGACCCGAGCGTTCTCCACCAGCTCACGTAAGATCTGCCCGGGGAAGACCCGTTCCGGCGAATAGCACAGGTAAAAATCCACACCGGCTTTCAGGCCCGATCTCTCAAGGATCGGCTTGACCAGATCAATTGTCGTGCGTGGGGGAGATGTGGATTCAAGGATGACGAGGTTCCCCTTTCGCAGATAGGGTAGGATCGCTTCGGTGGCAGAAACCACGGAACGCATGTCTGCCAGGCGATATTTCCGTCCCTCAAATTCCCCATGTTGATCCTCGAAAAAGGGTGTGGGCACCACGATCAAAAAAGCATCGGACTCCTCTGGCTGGAGGGAAACGGTCAGGTTGCCAGACGCCAGCGCCGATTCGAGCAGGCCTTGCAGCCCCGGCTCGTGGATATGAATGTTGCCGCTCCGCAGGGTTTCGATCACCCGTGGATTGATATCCACGCCGACGACTTTGAGTCCATGCGTGGCAAAGGTCGAGCCAGTTGGGAGTCCGATATACCCCAGCCCGAGAACACAAATTTTTTGAAAGTTCACTGATGCTCCTAGACCCCCACCTTTTCCTCCCCCAAATCCGACAAGCGAATATTGGCTGAACATTCAACCTTTGATTTCGGATTTGGGGGAGGTGGCCCGCGAAGCGGGCGGAGGGGGTAATGAATGTCGCGCCTATTATAAAGCTTGGGGCGGAAATTGCTTTCACAACCTGGGTATGACGAATTTCGTAGATAAAAGTGAAATAAAAACAAGTGGTCTGTTGTATAATGAATTGGAGGAGTTATGGACTTCCTACTCGACCCGAACATTGCTTACCTCTTCCTGTTGGGGGGCGTTGCACTGGCGATGATGGCACTCGTGACACCGGGAACTGGTTTTTTTGAAATTGGCGCGTTGTTCTGTATTGCTTTGGCCGGATACGCGATCTATAACCTGTCATTCAACTGGTGGGCATTGCTTCTGGTGGGATTGAGCCTAATTCCCTTTATTTACACCCTTCAAAAACCCAAGCGGGAGCCCTTCCTGGTGCTCTCTCTGTTACTGCTGGCCGTGGGCTCGATATTTATATTCCCACGCACAGAGGAACAGGCTTTCGTTAACCCTCTGGTTGCGATTGTGGGGTCGGCTTTGATCACAGGTTTTGCATGGCTTGCTCTCCGAAAATCTCTGGAGGCCGCGCACGCGCGCCCTTCTCACAGCCTCGAAGGACTGGTTGGACAGATCGGTGAGGCAAAGACCAGGGTTTTCGAAGAGGGAAGCGTACAGGTGGATGGAGAACTGTGGTCTGCCCGCAGCGAAACGTCCATCCCGGCGGGGAGTTCGGTCCGTGTGGTCCGCCGTGAAGGATTCGTTCTGATCGTGGAGAAAAGTGGCTGATACCCACTCATCAAAAAAAGGAGAAAAACATGCAAGAGCTTCTTGGTGGTAGTGCAGTTTGCATTTTTGGCGCGATACTGATCCTTGGCTTCATCTTTTTGGCCAATGCCATCCGTATCGTTCCTGAATACCAGCGGCTGGTGGTCTTCCGACTGGGTCGCAGTATTGGCGCAAAGGGACCCGGTATTGTTTTTCTGATACCCGTGATCGATCGCGCGGTGAAGGTAGACCTGCGCGAGCAGGTACGTGAAATCCCGCACCAGACGGCCATCACAAAGGATAACGCCGGTATTTCTGTGGACTTTATCTGGTACTACAAGGTTCTGGATCCGACCGAGTCTGTGCTTGCAGTCGGCAACTTCGAAGTGGCTGCCCAGGGTATGGCGACGACTACCTTGCGCGCCGTCATCGGTGGTATTCCGCTCGACGATGTGCTTTCGGAACGTGAGCACATCAACACCATGCTCCGCACACGTCTCGATGAAGTGACGGAGCGCTGGGGTGTGAAGGTGACCAACGTGGAAATCCGCGAGATCATCCCGCCGCGTGAGATTCAGGAAGCCATGAATCGGCAGATGTCGGCGGAACGCATCCGCCGTGCAGTCGTGACCGAATCGACCGGTACGCGCGAGGCCGCGATCAACGTGGCGCAAGGTGAGAAGCAGGCTGCGATCCTGCGCGCCGAGGGCTCCAAGCAGTCCGCGATCCTCGAGGCGGAAGGTCAGCGAGAGGCACAGGAAGCCAAAGCGCTCGGTTTCGCCCGGGCTCTCGAGCACATTTTTGCTGCGGCGCAAACCGTCGATCAAAAGACGATGACCCTGCAGTACTTCGATACACTGAAGACCATTGGGGCAAGTCCATCCACCAAGTACATCTTCCCGATGGAGTTCACAAGCATGCTGTCGAACTTCATGGGTGGTGATGGGAAGAAATAAAAAAAATAAGAGAAACTGATGAAAAGTAGAAAGTGGAGCTGTCTCTACTTTCTACTTTTTTGTTGATAGAATCCTCTGCAAATGGAGCTTCAAACTGCGAGTCTCCGTGACCTGGGAGCATTGCGTCGGCTGGAACAGGTCTGCTTCGAAAAGGACATGTGGCCGCTGCTGGATCTGATTGCTGTGCTCACCTGGCCGGATGTAATCAAACTAAAGGCAGTGGAGGACGATGAGATGATCGGTTTCGTCGCCTGCGACCCGCGTCCCTCCGAGGGTGTTAGCTGGATCGCCACCCTCGGCGTTGCCCCGCGCTACCAGCGACGCGGGATCGGCCGCACCCTTTTACGCGCCTGCGAAGAACGGACGAAGATGCCGCGTATGAAGCTGACTGTCCGTATGTCCAACCATGCTGCAATCTCCATGTATGAAAAAGAGGGCTATCGTTCTGTCGATATTTGGAAGAGATACTATAACGATGGTGAGGATGGACTTGTGATGGAGAAAAAACTACAAAAGGTATAAGTGACTATCGCGTTTCAGGTGGGATATAATGCAACTCAATGACCAATCAAGTTCTGCCACCACCTGTCTGGGTGGACCAACCTGACATCTTCAAGGGGATGCTTGCGGATTTGGCCGCACAACCCCGGCTCGCTGTAGATACCGAATCAAATAGCTTGCATGCCTATCGTGAGCAGGTGTGCCTCATCCAGTTTTCGACACCGAAATCGGACTATGTGATCGATCCACTGGCGCTGGATGATCTGAACCTCCTCGGAACGATTTTCAGCAACCCAAATATTGAAAAGATTTTCCATGCTGCCGAATATGACCTGATCTGTTTGCGGCGTGATTTTCATTTTCAGTTTGCAAACCTGTTTGATACGATGCACGCCGCGCGCGTATTGGGCTATCCCTATGTCGGCCTGGATAATCTGCTGGCCGAAAAATTCCAGTTCGAAATGGATAAACGGCATCAAAAGGCAGATTGGGCAATGCGCCCCTTAACGCCGGCCCAGCTGGATTATGCGCGGCTCGATACGCATTTCCTGTTCGATTTACGCGATACGCTTGAAGTGGAGCTCAGGGAGAAGGACCGTTTGCAGATCGCGCGCGAAGACTTTGTGCGCGCCTGCCGGGTGGAACTCCCGGAAGATCGAGGAAATGGCACGTCATGGAAACGTTTCGGCATGCGCAAGGATGTTTCGCCGCGTGAGCTAACCATTTTGAGCGAATTGTGCATCGCGCGTGACCGTATCGCCGAGCGCATGAATCGTCCGGTCTTTAAGGTCATCTCTGATGCGTTGTTGCTGGATATTGCGCGCAACCTGCCTGAGAAAGATGTTGACCTCTCCGGCCTGGGGCTGAGCCCCAAGCAGATCCGTTTGTGGGGCAGCGAGATTCTGGAGGCCCTCAAGCGCGGGACGGTGGCTCCGCTTGTAGAACGGGAGCAGGTGAGACGGCCAAACGATGCGATGCTCAAGCGCCTGCAAAAGCTCAAGAACTGGCGGAAGAGAGTTGCCGAGGAATTAAAAGTTGAGTCAGATATTATCCTTCCGAAAACATATCTGAATAAGCTGGCGGAACGTCCACCCAGGAGTCACCGTGAGCTGGAAGAGATCATGCACGATTCACCGACGCGATTCGCCAGATATGGCGATCAAATTTATCGCCTGCTAGGAGGATAAAATGCGGATCAATTTTCACGGGGCGGCGCAAACAGTTACAGGGAGTCAGCACCTTTTGGAGATCAACGGCCACCGCCTGCTGTTGGATTGCGGTCTATACCAGGGACGGCGCAGCGAGACCTATGAGCGAAATCTGAATTTTTCCTACGACCCGCGCAGCGTGAATGCGGTGATCCTATCGCATGCACACATCGATCACTGCGGCAATCTGCCTAACTTCGTGAAGAATGGCTATGCGGGGCCGATCTATGCCGTCTCGGCCACTGTGGATCTGGCGACGATCATGATGGCAGATTCCGGCCGCATTCAGGAGTCTGATGCAGAGTTTGTTAACAAGAAGCGTCTTGCCCGCCGCGAAGAACCGATCGAACCACTCTACACGGAAGTCGATGCGGCCCGCGCCGCAGACTTGTTCTGTCGCGTAGAGTATGGACAGCCTTTTGAGCCTGTGCCGGGTGTCATTGCCCGCTTTATTGAAGCGGGTCACATTCTGGGTTCGGCCGCTATCTCACTGGAGATCGAGGAGAAGGGACGAAAAGTACGCTTCTGGTTCTCGGGAGATATTGGAAGATACAAATTGCCCCTGTTACGGGACCCGATCCTTCCTACGGAGGTCGATTACCTCCTAATGGAATGTACCTACGGCGACAAGCCACATAACGATCCGCGCAGAGCCTTTGAGGAGTTTGAGGAGATCGTCAAGCGCACGATCAAACGCGGTGGCAAAGTCATCATCCCGGCGTTTGCCGTGGGCCGCACGCAGGAGCTGGTCTATCATCTCAATATGATGATGTATGCGAACAACGTGACACCCGTGCCTGTCTTCGTAGACAGCCCGCTCGCGGTCAATGCCTCAACGATCTTTACCAAACACCCCGAATGCTTCGATAATGAAACGCGCTGGTTTGTCAAGCAGGCACGGCATCCGGCCCTCGATTTCAAGATGCTAACGTATGTACAGTCTGTAGAGGAGTCGAAAGCCCTGAATCTGCGCAGAGATCCCATGATCATCATCTCCGCTTCTGGCATGGCAGAGACCGGCCGGATCTTGCATCATCTTAAGAATAACATTGAAAACCCGTTGAATACCGTCTGTATCGTTTCCTGGCAGGCTCCGCATACCCTGGGCCGCCGCCTGGCGGACCGCGAGAAGCAGGTCAAGATTTTCGGAGAGCCGTACACGGTGAAAGCGGAAATCGCCACGATTGGTGGTCTGTCCGGTCATGCAGGTCAGGATCTCCTGGTGAATTATGCAACCGGCGTGAAGAAAACAGCCAAGAAAGTCTTCCTGGTGCATGGCGAACCCATGCCGGCGGGCATCCTCACCCAAAAATTGATGGACAGCAAAATGCGCGCCGTGTTCTACCCTGAACTGCATTCGACGACAGAATTGTAGTGGTACACAAATTTCGGTTATAATCTCGCCGCCATCAAATCACCCGTGACGGGAAACGTGGCACATGGAACTCTTTGGGGAGGTGCCAGAGTGGTTGAATGGGACGGTCTCGAAAACCGTTGTGGGCTCCGGTCCACCGAGGGTTCGAATCCCTCCCTCCCCGCCAAATGAAAGCGCGTCCGTCTGGGCGCGTTTTTTATTTCCACCGAGGGCCCTCATTGAGAGGATGGTATTCGAATCCCTCCCCGCCAGATGAGAGCGCGTCCGTCTGGGCGCGTTTTTATTTCCACCGAGGTCCCTCGTTGCGAGAACGGTATTCGAATCCCTCCCCGCCAGAGAAAACGCGTCCACAAGGGCGCGTTTTTTTGTTTCCACCGTGGGTTCTCATTGAGAGGATGATGCCTGGATCAGTCCCTATCAGAACAAAGATATGTTTTGTAACAACCATCTCTTGAGCTCGTTATGAAAGACGGAAATACCAGGAACAAATTATGAATGACAAGTTTATAGCCCAGGCAACAACTACAATTCATGCCCCGGTATCAAAGGTATGGCAAGCTTTGGTCAACCCCGAAATTATCAAGCAATACCTCTTTGATACAGATGTGATTACCGATTGGCAGGTCGGCAGTCCTATTCTTTACAGAGGCCAATGGCAGGGAAAAGCGTTCGAAGACAAGGGTAGAGTGCTCAAAATCGAACCGGAAAAATTACTGGCGAGTACACATTGGTCTCCACTCTCGGGTGTGGCTGACAGCCCGGAAAATTACCACACGGTCACTTACACGCTCTCGGATATGGGTGACAGCACCGAGGTGACCATTACTCAGGATAATAATTCAACCGAACAGGAGAAAGAGCATTCTGAGCAGAATTGGAGAACCGTGCTTGACAACATGAAACGATTGCTTGAAGGCTGAACAGGAAACATACGTTCAATCCCGTATTTCCCTGTTCAGAACGGCACGAGTGCTGTTGCTTTGTTTTTGCAACTCAGCTGCCAAACGATCAACTGTATCCCACAAATCCAGTGAACGCCCTCTTTTCTGAGCTTGTTGGTAATCGCTAGTTGTCATTGAATTCTTAAGGGAGGATAGAAGTCTCGCCGCCTGACTCTTTGTTTCCCGCCAGCTTGCGATATGATTCTTCACCAGAGAATCGAGTTCGATGGCCTCTTGGGGCTGTCCGAGACAGGTGAAAAATTCGGCCACTCCTGAGAGAACCACAAGTGCGATGCCTCTGTCTTTAACCCTGCCTGAGAGCTCGAGAGCTTCCCCAAAACTCCGCCGTGCGAGATCCAGATTTTGCAAAGCTACCTGAGATCTTCCCAACCCATTCAAGGCGTAGATTAACATCCAGGTATGCTTGGCAGCCCGTGCCAATTCTGCACTCTTCGCGAAGTTCTCTTGCGCCAGTTGATAATCTTGCCGAGTAAGGGCAAGATCTCCTATGCCACGGTAATAGAAGGAACTGCCAACACGGTCACCGAAATTCTCGAAGATCGGACGTGAACGCTCGAACCAGGTGTTCGCTTCTGCCAGATTGCCAGAGACGCGCACGATTTCACCCATCTCCCAGTAATTCCAGGCAAACTGATATTCCAGTCCTGCCTCCTGGACCATGGCTAAACAACGTTGTCGGATGCTCAGCGCATCCGAAAGATCTCCATAGCGAACCTTTTCAAAACTCTCCTTCGAAAAAGCACCAATTGCCTGTTGGATCAAACCATGTTCCAGGTAGGCATTGGCGATGTCACGGAAGCCATCGAAAGACCGGTGGAAAAATCCCAATTGTAAATAGAGCTCACTAATATTCCACAGCATTTCAGTAGCCATCGCCCATTCGCCGATAGTCAGTAATGTCGAGCGGGCAGCTTCCCAGTGTTGGATTGCTTCCTTTAAGTTCTGTTGATAGAATTTCAGCTCTCCCCACTGGGTCAGGGTCTGAGCGACATTGATACGATCATCCAATGAGGAGAACAACTCCATAGCGCGCGAAAGATATTGGATGATGGTATCCTCTTGTTTGAACGGTTTGGTCCTGCTGAACATAAACAGTCGGACTAAATGTAAGTACACGTGCGCGAGTTCCCAGGATGTCTCCTGTCCCCGAAAGTGGGAGCGCATTTGCTCTAATTGAGCCACGCCGTCCTCAAGTTTGATAAGCCGCGCGTAAATAAAGGCGAGCAAAATCCCCCAGAAGCCAAGATCTTGAAATTTTATGCCTTGGTGCGACAATGACCAGGCACGCTGAATCGTTGCCAGATTACTTGGGAAAATGGCCTCGTTAACCGACAAGCGCACAGAAAAACCATCCACATAAAACGCGCCCTGAACGGTGCGCAGGATAATTTCAGTTTTGCGCTGTGATTTTTCTCCCGACGCCTCCATCGCCTCTAGACCCGCTTCTACCAGTTTCCTGAGCTCAGGAACCTTTCCGTGCACCTCGCAATAGTGAAAGAGTATGGGTAACATCCTTTCGACGGCCGCCTCAACGCTGTTGTTGGAGATTAGCAGCAGCCAAGCCGTGCGCATGTTCTCAAACTCGTTTTCCGCTTCTACGAAAGCGCGTGCCGGATCGGGGCCTTTCAACATTTGCCAGAGGGAAAAGGAAAAATCCGCGTAATACTCGCAAAATTGTTTCTTCACCTGATCGAAGGATGCCTTTTCCTTTTGCAGTTTCTCAAAGGTGTACTGCCTGAGCAGCTCATGGATCTGATATCTGCCGTTGGACGTCCTCTGGACCCAGGATTTATTGGCAAGGTCAAGCAGTGTTCTTGCAGAAGCGCCTGCAATCGCCTGCGCAGCTTCGCGTGTAAAACTGGTTCGAAAGACGCTCAAGGCCTTCAGGATCGGTTGGGATTGTTTGTCCAGTAAAGCCCAGGATGAATCGAAGACCGCGCGCAGACTACGCTGTCTATCTGGCAGGCTGCGCCAGCTGCTTTCTAAAAAGTCTAGGCTCCGTTCGATTTCCCTGCTAATCTCCTCAGGAGATAACACCTGGAGCCAGGCCGCTGCGAGCTCGATTGCTAACGGCATACCCTGCACATCGCGACAGATGCGGGTAATTGGAAGGAAATTCTCCTTGCTGATTTTGAATGCAGGCTGGACACGGCGGGCACACTGTTCGAATAACTGAAGTGCGCCGAAGACAGGGGCCCCGGGTTCAGCTTCCGGGTTGGAAAGAGCCGCAGTTTCTGCAGGGACCTCAAGCCCTTCTACTTGAAAAATATATTCTCCCTCGATATTAAGTCTTTCTCTCGAGGTGACGAGGATTTGGGCATGCGGGGCTGCACTCAAGATATCTGATACAAGTTCGATGCTCTCGGTCCCGAGCAGATGCTCAAAGTTGTCGAGAACCAAAAGCGTGTGGCGCCCGCGCAGATGGCCAAGTAATTTCTCGCGGATATCTGATCCCTTGATAAAGCCTGAGATTTGCAACACTTCATTGATTGTTCCGGCTATGGACTGAGAATCCGTTAGCGGAGCCAGTGAGACAAACCAAATCCCATCCTTGAATTGCTCATCGGCATCCTTAGCGACGGATGTTGCGATCTGTAGAGCCAGTCGCGTTTTTCCGCTTCCTCCAGGACCCAGCAGGGTTAGCAAGCGACACGTTGGTTCTTTCAGCAGACGAGTAGTTTCTATTAGTTCATTTTCACGCGCCACGAATGGAGTTGGAGGCACCGGCAGGTTGTTGCTAAGCACTGGTCGTGCAGATATTGGTTTTTCCAGGCCCGGTTCAACCCCAGTCGAAGCCCTGGTCTCCTTAGATACTTCCAGGAATTCGTGGATTTTCTTCTGCCGAATGGCTTCATAAACATTCAGAGTGTCGGTTTCGGGCTGCGCGCCTAATTCCTCTTGCAAGATCCGCGCACATTCTTCAAATTGGCGAATGGCTGCAGCCTGTTGGCCGTTCAAGGCGTAGAGGATCATCAGCTGTTTGTGCGCCGTTTCGTGAAGCCTGTCCAACGCCAGCCACCTCTGGCCCAGTTCGATGCCTGTGGAATACGTTCCTGTGTAAGTGAACTGGTGAATCAGATGCTCAAGGGCCTCTGCCAGGTTTTGGCGCAGACTTTCCGATTGGAAAAATTGCCATTCTTCAAAGGCTGAGCTGTCAGGAAGACTGAACGCCTGGAGGAAATCTGCCTTGTAAAGCGCTGCGGCTGCCTGGAGCGCAGTCTGGCACTCTTTGCAGAGATGCGGAACGGAGGCGCTTCTAACATGCCCATGCCTTTTGAATTGCTGGATCTGTTGCTGGAACCGTGTGATATCGAGATCGATAGACAGGTCTGGATTCAGGCGAACCTGTTCTCGAGCCGTAATGATCAAAGCCTCCCCCAGCATTGATTTCAAGCGCGACAAACTTTTGCGGAGATTCGCCCGTGCGTCTGTCTGGGTCTGATCCTGCCAAAGCAGTGTTGCCAGCGTGTCACGACTCTGCGGCTGAGAGGTGCAGGCCAGATAGATCAGGAGTGCCAGGTCTTTGCGGCGTTGTATGCTGATCTGTTCATTCCCGCGTTTGATTTGAGGGGCACCGAATAAATTGATACTCAAACCATGCACCCGTTCATTATACACGCGGCGAAGAGTACCAGCACGTCATGTGAAAATGCCAGTACTCTTCACTGCCGGGTCATTCAACGATGAATCGAATTGAGTATCCGCCCGTGAGTTTCGCTCCTTCGTATGGATCCATCCGGGTGACGATCAATCCTAATCCGTCGAACTCATCAACCTTGAAATTGTCAAACTCTACGATTACGTGCCCATTTTCTGTGATTGTGGAAACGGGCTCGTTGTTTTGAGCAGACTCCCGTTCACGGTCATCTTCCTCGCCGATGTTTTTCGTTTTCCAGATCTCCACATTGTAGGCGACCTGTGGATCAGCGCTTGTGAAAATGAGCTTCACAGACTTGCCCTGCATGGAGGGATCAAATCCCAGTTCGACCAGATCGATCCCATAACTGGAAGGGATTGAGCCTCTTACCTTGGGTAAGCTATCTGCTGCAACCACATAGCTCTCGGCATCAGGGATTGCATATAAGTTGTGTGGATCTGTGAATCTGCAGTCAATTTCCTTTCCTGCAGCGAGGCAGCTAGCATTTTCCAATCGTAGTAGATAAATGGCTCGCGCGAAGTGGATGAGACTTTCCTCATAGCTTTGAAACTTGCAGGATGGCGTGGATTGCAGGGCATGGTCCAGGATGTGTGGAAGCCCGCCAGCGACATCGGTGGAAGCATCAATCTGTACGATCTCTCCTTTATACAGGGTCTCAAGCACGCTGCGGATCACTTGCATGCCGGTAGATGGATCTTCGCTGCCGTTGTTGATACCGCCGCAATTCTCGTAGAGGAACCGCCAGTAGATGGCAGTATGGTAAGGGATCTCTTTATAGCTCTTGTTGAGTCCTCCGCCGATGGCGCCCTGTGTGCCGAGGAAGGCGTTTGCCCTTTTCATATAACTTCTCAATTGCGCCGAGTGTTCGAACTGCACATGCGGCTGCCCGACGGAGGATGCCAGCACAGCTGTTCCTTCAGTGAACACCATCCAGGCCTGGTCTTTTCCAGACACCCCGCCAACGCTGCCATAGTGCATGCTCAGGTTGCGTTGGTGATTATGGAACAGCTCATGGTGGAACACGCTCATGATCCCATCGGTCAGATTGTCATATTCGCCAACTGTGCCATCCACCCGTATCGAGATCATGGAATGTCCGAGTGATGCGGGTTTGCCGTGAAACCAGATCTGGTGTTCGCCGAGGGCAACGCTCAGGATCTCGGGGTCTTCATCCCGGCGAAAATTGCGCCATTCTTCGTGCCAGGCAAATCCCCAGATATTGGACTGTGCCTGAAACGCCTCCACCATCGCAGGGACCAACTCCGTTTGGATGTACCTGCTCACTTCCTCACGGGGAATGCGTGTGTCGGGATCTCGCAGGTTGGACTGGAAGGGGAGCATATCGTAGAAGTACACGACCAATTCGTCAGGTGCAGCGCCGGGTGTTGCTTCCAGCACCTGTGGCAGAGGCACGCGCCACTGGTTCTCCAGCAAAAACGCGTAGTCCTCGGCATACGATTGAAGCGGGTTGCCCTGTACGTCTGAAACTGTAACGCGGTAGCGATAGTAATCCGTGGGCGTCTTGATGGTTTTATGCGGCAGTTCCGTGAGGGGATCGAACGTGACATTAAACTGCACCTTTGCTCCCTGTTCGGAGCGCTCGTTAGGACGCACAAAACGCACTTCCTTCCGGACGCGGATTCGGACGTTGTTCCTGCGGTCCAGGTCTGGATCTCCATGCTGTGTCTCGATCACCAGCTGCACATACATCCCCGTGGGAGGCACCACAAGATTGTCCACAGAGACCATCAACGTCCGTTCGAAACCGGGCGTTGGTACCCCGTTCCGGTTCAGCACCAGATGTGGGATCTCATGATCCGGGGAATCCGCTTTGATCTCATTTTCCTGAGGCTTAAAAGCGATGGTTTTGCCGGTCGCTGTATTGAGTTGAACCGTCAGGGTGGAGACGACGGGGGCTAATCCCTTTTCAACTGCTTTTGCTCCCGATGCGGGTTTTCCTTCACTCAACGCCGTCACAGAACCGATGCTGTTCTGTAGGATCACGATGACCAGTAAACTGTGTGCTAAAAATAACTTGCGCATATGAGATACTCCTAAAGTCAACTAGCCTTAGGATACACAGGAGCCGTCTCACAAGCGTCTCAGACCACGTCTCGAAAAACGGGTCTTTTTGCCTTTTTCAGGCATTTATTGCAGGGCGCGTCAATGGTAAGATTACAATATGCGTCTTCAATTAGCCTTAGCCCAGATCGCACCCAAGTTAGGGGATGTGGAAGCCAACCTCGAAAAACACCTGAATTACATACAACAAGCCAGAGAACGAAGCGCCGACCTTATCGTTTTCCCTGAGCTTTCACTCACCGGCTATGTTCTCCAGGACTTAGTGGCCAGCGTCGCACACCGGCCGACCGAAGAAGATCCGATCTTCCGGCCCTTGCTCGAAGCAAGCCACGACCTGGACATCGTAGTCGGCTTTGCTGATGAGGACGCACGCCACCGCTTCTTCATCGCCTCTGCCTATCTCTCCGGCGGACGCGTGCTGCACGTGCACCACAAGGTATATCTGCCAACTTACGGCCTGTTCGATGAGGGCCGTTTCTTTGCCTGGGGAGATAACGTCCGTTCCTTCGAGACCCGTTTCGGGCGCGTGGGGCTGCTGATCTGTGAGGACTTCTGGCATGCGTCACCGCCTTATTTGCTCTGGCTGGATGGCGCAGACATTATGCTTTTTTCCTCGGCTTCCCCCGGCCGTGGTCTGACCGACCGCGAAAAGCTCGAATCGGCGCGCTGGGTGGAGCGAGTGAACGCGGCCTACGCCAGTATGTTCACGTCATTCGTCGTTCACTGCAACCGGGTGGGATATGAAGATGGACTGCTTTTCTGGGGCGGCGCCACCGTCAATGACCCGAACGGCGAACTGGTTGCCCGGGGCCCCTATTTTGAAGAAGCACTGACGGTTGTGCCGCTCGACCTGAATCAGCTCCGCCGCACGCGGGCCAGGCTTCCCTTATTGCGTGATGAGCGCACCAACATGACCCTATCTGAGCTACAGAGAATATTACAGAAATGATTGATCTGACCATCAATACAGATGTTGCCCGCATGATCTTGACCGGTTTTATCAGGAGCGAGGTCACCCGCGTAGGCTATTCGCGCGCAGTCATCGGTCTTTCCGGTGGGATCGACTCGGCGCTCTCGTTTGCACTGGCGGTGGAAGCGCTGGGCGCGGAGAATGTGCTGGCCGTGCGCATGCCTTACCGCGCATCCTCGCCAGACTCTCTCCAGCATGCGGAACTGCTCATTGAACAGTTTCAGACTCCCAGCGCAACGATTGAGATCACCGATATGGTCGAGCCATTGTTTGCTCAGAACCCCGAAATGACAAAGCAGCGCAAGGGCAACATTATGGCGCGTGAGAGAATGATCGTGCTTTATGACCAGTCGGAAGTGTTCAAGGGACTGGTGATCGGGACAAGCAACAAAACGGAAATATTATTGGGCTACAGCACGCTATGGGGTGACATGGCCTCCGCGCTGAATCCGATTGGGGATCTCTACAAAACCCAGGTGCGCCAGCTTTCACTGGCCGTGGGGATCCCGGCAGCCATTGTAGAGAAGGCTCCCTCTGCCGATCTGTGGGTTGGTCAGACCGACGAGGGCGAGTTGGGCTTCACATATGAGCAGGTCGACAAGCTTTTGTTCCTGCTCGTGGACCAACGCTATAGCCCGCCTGAATGCGTGGAGGAAGGATTCGATGAAAAATTCGTCAACGCGGTCCTGGCTCGCGTTCGCCGGAATCAATTCAAGCGTATGATGCCGCCGATCGCAAAGGTGAGTAATCGTACGATGGGATATGATTTTCTTTATCTCCGGGATTGGGGAACCTAGAGGACTTTCACCCAAAAATCAAAAGCAGAAGGCATGCCTTCTGCTTTCTGCTGTAAATGACAAGGATTGTACATGATCCATATTCCACCCTCATTGAAACATCGTCGCTTTTTCTATCTGTGGTCCGGGCAGCTGCTTTCCATTGCCGGGACGCAGATGCAGATCTGGGCGCTCTTCTGGCACATCCGTACGCTGACCGATCAGCCGATTGCGCTCGGTGGGGTTGGACTGGCGCGGATACTGCCGATCATTATTTTTTCCCTGGTTGGCGGTGTGATTGCGGACTCCTTCGAGCGCCGCAAGATCATGTTTATCACACAGGCGGCGGCTGCACTTGTCGCGCTTGCTCTTGGGCTGTTGACCCAGTATGGACAGATTAACATCTGGCTCATCTATGCGCTGACCGCATTCCAGGCCATCGCGATTGCCTTTGACAGCCCCGCGCGTCAGGCACTCGTCCCAAATTTGGTCCCGGCAAAAGACCTGCCCAACGCCTTTAGCATGACCTCTATCGCCTGGCAGACGGGCGCGATCATTGGTCCCGCGTTGACAGGCTTTGTCATCGCATTTGGAGGGCAGGAAGCGGTGTATTACATCAATTCCATCTCCTATCTGGCGGTGATTCTGGCGCTGATCCTGATCGGCCCTGTGGCACAGACCAAAACGGATCGCATTGCGGGAGTAAGCTGGGCTTCGATCAAGGAAGGCATTCAATTCATTCTCAGCAAACCAATTATTCTCTCCACCATGCTGCTGGATTTTGTGGCAACCTTTTTTGCCTCCGCAAATACGCTTATGCCGATCATTGCGCGCGACGTCTTGCATGTGGGAGTCGTGGAATATGGCTGGCTTTCCGCCGCGCAATCGGCGGGCGCTGTGATCGCCGCACTGATCATCTCGCAGCTGCCCGAGCTTCGCCGACAGGGACAGCTCTTTTTGGGATCCGTGCTCGTTTTCGGGATCGCGACAGTAATTTTTGGCGCGACCAGATCCCTAGTCCTTGCCTGGTCCGCTCTAGCCGTGACGGGAGCCGCGGATTCGGTCAGCACCATTATCCGCAACACGATCCGCCAGCTGCAGACTCCCGACCACATCCGCGGCCGGATGACCAGCGTCAACCAGATCTTCTTCCAGGGCGGCCCGCAGCTGGGTGAAGTGGAAGCGGGTGTGGTGGCGCAGCTATTTGGCGCTCCATTCGCAATCATTAGCGGTGGGATCGGTTGCATTGTGGGAATGTGGCTGATTGTGCGAAGGTGGCCGTTCCTGCTGACCTATAACGGAGATGAGCATCTACCGGTTGGCGCCCCGGCAGATTAAATCAACCTTACGATTTCCGTACGATTCGGTCACAGAGCCGGTTTGGGTGTTGACTTGCACTTTGATTACGAATATACTGAAATCAGTGAGGTACCCGTCCTATGCGAATAGATACCTACAAGGAAAGTATTCCCTAGCCGATAAGCACGCGCGTATTCGCGTGCTTTTTATTTTCCTATTTTGAAAGGAGTTTAGACAATGGACTACGGAATGATCGGAAAACGAGAAAAGGCAAAACGGTATGCAGAAGAGCAAAATCGTTTCTTTTTCAAAAAATTTGAAGTGATATTCCATGGCGATAATAACAATCATCATGTAACCTTTGATAACGGTGTATTTCACTGCGATTGCGAATTTTTTATGACACATAACCGTTGCGCCCACAGCATGGCGCTCGAGATCAAGCTCCAGGGAATGCTGCCCGAGACCGTCGAATCCTGACCCAAAATTGAACCAAAATCGACTACCCTCCGCAGCGGAGGGTAGTTGCGTTAATAAGAACTTAATGAGTCTTTCAAAAAAGAGATTGTTTTCGATTACAATTTTCGCACTATGTCCACTTTATCACGACGTGAATTTTTAAAACTGGGTGGGTTAAGCCTTGGTACGTTTGCATTCTCTCCATCACTGGGTGATTTTCAAACCTTTGATGATAGTTTTCTTGTGCGTGTAGCGACGAATTCCGTCAGCGTTTACAGTAAGCCGAGTGATAAGAGCGCAATCGTCTCTACGTGGTATCGCGATGAGTTACTACATGTCTATGGCGAAGAAGAAGTTGATGAACCTGCGCATAACCCGGTCTGGTACCGGGTGTGGGGCGGGTATATCCACCGGGCGCGACTACAGCGTGTGAAACTCCTCTACAATAAAACTCTGCCTTCTTTGGATGTAGAAGAGGGACTTCGTCGCCTCGTGGAAGTGACGGTCCCGTTTACCGAGCCCTGGCGTACGAGTAAAGCCTACGGCTGGCAGAAGCTGGGATTCCGCTTGTATTACGGCTCGGTCCATTGGGCCGAGGCAATCGAGGAAGGCCCGAAAGGCGAGCCCTGGTACCGCATTTATGATGATCTAACCGGTTTTCCGTATCATGTCGACCCGCTGCATCTGCGGCCCATTCCCCTCGAGAAACTGGCGCCAATCAACCCGGATGTCCCGGATAAACGTATTGAGGTCAATCTAACAACTCAGTCTTTGATCGCTTATGAGGGGGATACAGAAGTACTCAAAACAACGATTTCTTCCGGCATCCTGAACGGACCCCGCGGGGCAGATGGACTCTCGACCAAAACACCGCAGGGTGAATTCCGCATTTTGGACAAGATGCCGAACAAGCACATGGGCAACGGTAATCTCTTTGCCGATGCAGACGATTATGAGCTGCCCGGCGTTCCCTGGACGCTTTTCTTCACCGCTCAGGGCCATGCTTTCCATGGAACATACTGGCACGAAAATTTTGGTGTGCCCATGAGCCGGGGCTGCATCAATATGCGCACTGATGAAGCCCAGTGGCTGTTCCGTTGGGCGCTCCCCGAGCATCAGATCGGAAAGACAGTCAATCGTGGTTACGGTACGCCTGTGCAAATTCATTACTAAACATGCCTGAACTCACCTGGCCGGGAAAAAAATTTGAGCAAGCTACGCCAGCCTCACTGGTGAAAGATTCCATCCTGTATCCTGATGGATGTGGATATCCCGATGCGCTCACCACGAATCGCTTGATCTTGGGGGATAACTTGTCTGTGATGACTACCCTGTTACCCGAGTACGAGGGACGGATACAGCTTATTTATGCCGATCCGCCCTTTTTTACGAACCGCAAATATTCTGCCCGTATTGGACGCGGAGAAGATTCTCGCAAACCAGGCCAGTGGGAATTAGCAGAAGGTTATCACGATCACTGGGGTAGTATTGACTCCTATCTGAATTTTCTTTATCAGCGGTTGGCAATGATGTATCGGCTGCTTGCACCGAACGGTACACTTTACCTGCACCTCGACTGGCATGCAGACGCATACGCCCGGCTCCTGCTGGATGAGTTATTTGGGCCGGAGCATCTGCTTAACGAAATCATCTGGGCGTATCACGGGCCCTCGCCGATTCGCCGCGCGTTCAACCGCAAACATGACACGATTCTGGCTTATGTCAAAGGTGAAGATTACACCTTTAACGTCGATGCGGTGCGCGAACCTTACAACGAGAATACACTCAAGACCTTCAATTCATCTCCAAAGGCTGGGTTTGGAAAGGTGCCTGACCTGGCACGCGGCAAAGTGCCCGAAGACTGGTGGTACTTTCCAGTGATTGCTCGGTTGCATAGTGAGCGCACGGGGTACCCTACTCAAAAGCCTATCGCTTTGCTGGAAAGAGTCATTCTGGCTTCCTCGAATCCTGGTGATCTTGTGGCTGATTTCTTCTGTGGATCGGGGACAACGCCATTTGTCGCCACTCAACACGAACGTGAATTTCTTGCTTGTGACGAGACCTTCCGTGCACTGTATACCACCCGTAGTCGGCTGGCCGTTTCGCGGAAGCCCTTTACGCTGGAACGTGATTCCAATTTCACTCTGCCCTTGCTGCCAGCACCAAAATCGACGAAGGCAAATGTGCGGGCGGACTCAATCTCTCTCGAAACGAATCTTCAGCTTGATTACTGGGAAGTGGACCCAGATTGGAATGGGGAAACGTTCAGGAGTGCAGCTCAGGCTAAGCGTCCTATGCGCGCCGGGGAAATTCCCTGTGAACTAAAAATAAAAGCCGGAGGCAACATCTGCATCCGACTTGTGACAGCTGACGGGAAACAATATCAGTTAAACGTCTAGGCGATATCCCACACCGCGTATAGTCTTGAGGAATTTGGGGTTATTAGGGTCCAGCTCAATAGCGCGCCGCAGCCAGGAAATATGCACATCCAGTGTGCGCGTATCGCCTGTGTAATTTGTCTCCCACACTTTTTTAAACAAAGCTTCTCGTTCCACCACTTCGCCGTGCTTATCCATCAATATCTGTAGTAATGTGATCAATCTTGGTGTCAGTTTGGTATTTTTCCCAAGACTGTGAACACGGCGATTCTCCAGATCCAATCGAATCGGCCCAACACTGACCACATTGTTCCCATCCCCGGGCATCAACGCTTTGATACGGTTCACAAGTTTTTGGACGGTGAAAGGTAACACCAGAATTGAATCTGCGAGACTCTTATCAATGGACTTTTCACTCTCGACGATCAATATGATTGGGACCTTCGCATCCTTTTTCCGCAGCGAGAGGCAGATGCGGCTACCTGTACTTCGCAACGATGGAGCATTGACAATAACGATTGGGTCCGTCTGTTTCAGCTTTGAAACAGCTTCACTTCCGTTCTGCGCCGAAACAACATCAAATCCCTTCTTTTGCAAATCAGGAGCAAAAGAAGGGATTTCTGCATGTCGTCCTTCAATAACCAGAAGCGTGGCTTTTTTCATTGTAAATAGAAATTCAGAACTACACGTGATCTATATATGTCACCGCTGCAGAATCATTATACCTTAAATCTTAACAAAAGTTTTCCCGCAGCGCGGGATCCTCGACTTGCAAGGCGATTGAAATTTTTAAGGTAGCGCCGATTAAACTACAGACTCAAATTATTATCAAGATAGAAATCATAAAATATATACCAATGAACTATTACATAAAGTTAACACTTTATCGCTTGACGTTCCCTTACAGACATGGTATTATCGCCGGGCTCAACTAAGCGATGCGGGGTGGAGCAGTGGCAGCTCGTCGGGCTCAAGTATGGGCTGCGGATAAGGTAACTTATCCGTGATCACTTGCCAAATTCGGGGAAGCCTGTAACATGGTAATCCCGAGCCAAGCTCTGAAGCAATTTCAGAGAAGGTGTAGAGACTTGATGGCAAGCACCCTATCCATCAAACGGAGGGTGAAGGGAAAGTCCAGACCACAAACTGATGCAAGAACAGGCGGCGAAAGCCGAAGTGGTATGCATAACCCGAAGGTCGCAGGTTCAAGTCCTGCCCCCGCTACTAAGAAG
>DATHTL010000025.1:0-4048 GCA_035463255.1 Anaerolineales bacterium
GCTGGACACGAAAGAAAACATGGAGAACCTGGTCTTCATCAAACAGCGGATTGAAGCCGGGGAGATCAAAGCATTCATCGATCGCTGCTACCCGCTGGAACAGATGGTTGAGGCACACCGCTACGTCGATACCGGACACAAAAAAGGGAACGTAGTAATCACGGTGCGATGATGCCAGGTGAACAGAGGTCAGAACGTGACCCGGATCAGCTGAAGATTTTTCAGATCAGGATTCAAGGTCACCTTAGTCAGCAATGGACGGACTGGTTCGACGGGTTGATCATCACGCTGGAAGAAGATGGCAATACGCTCCTAAACGGACCTGTGGTGGATCAGTCTGCACTGCACGGTATTTTGAAGAGGATTCGTGACCTAGGAATGCCCCTGTTATCGGTCAATTCTGTTGACTCCAATCCGGCGACGAAAAAAGATATTGGTCAAGTGAAAGGTGACGTATGCTGATCAGCACGTTTCTTAATTCGGAACGACAACTTCGCAATGGCTGGTGGATCCTGCTATTCTTCTTTGGACTTGCTTCCTTACTTGTACCGACCCTGCTCATCGCACAGCAACACGAGATGGATGTCTCCATAAGCTGGCAAGCTACGATCATACTCATCGTGTCGATTCTTTGTCAGTTGCTGCGGCAGAAACCATTGGCTGAATTGCTGGGCAATTTTGATGTGTGCTGGCTTAAGGAACTTCTCCTAGGCATCCTGCTTGGTTCTGCACTCATGTTGATACCCGCTTTTATTTTGGGCATCTTCGGCTGGGTGGACTGGCGATGGAGTCCTATGGACTTGTCCGTTCTAGCATCGAGTGCCTCTCTCTTTGCAGGAGTTGCAGTCGCGGAAGAATTGTTGTTCCGAGGGTTTGTTTTTCAGCGACTTATCTCTGGGCTGGGCATGTGGCCAGCCCAGTTGATCACTGCCGCCTTTTTCTTACTTTCGCACGTGAACAATCCCGGCATGACTGGCAGCACCAAGGTTATGGCAGGTATTAATATATTCCTGGCATCGATCATGTTCGGTTTAGCCTTTGTTCGGACAAAGAGTCTGGCTGTGCCTCTTGGTCTCCATTGGATGGCAAACTGGGTGCAAGGCGCCATACTTGGTTTGGCTGTGAGCGGGTCAGAGCAATCAGGTTTATTAAAGCCTGTCTTTGGGAACGCACCTGTATGGTTAACTGGTGGTCAGTTTGGACTCGAAGCCAGTCTTCCCGGATTACTTTGTGTTTTGATCATACTTCTCATGCTCTTCATGAGGAAACCAACATCACACAGGTGAGTGATGGGTAATTCGATTCTCTATTTTCTCAGTCCTATCTTCATTGGGATTGGCGCAACTTTGATTTTTGATCTTTGGGGGCTGTATCTCAAATATGCCTTCAAGATCACTCCATCGAATTTCTGCCTGGTGGGGCGCTGGATTCGATATATGCCGCAAGGTATCTTTATGCATGCGAACATTGGTTCGGCGCCGCAGAAGGGGGGAGAATGTACGATTGGATGGATTTCCCACTATATGATTGGTCTCATGTTTGCCATCGCTTTTATTGCATTGGTGGGGGAGGACTGGCTACAACAGCCAACTTTGATGCCCGCAGTTGCCTTTGGGTTAGTTACTGTTTTAATGCCGTTCTTTATTATGCAACCTGCATTCGGTCTCGGATTTGCCGCATCGAAGGTATCTAGCCCTGCAGAGGCGAGACTTCGTAGTCTGATGAATCATACCATCTTTGGACTTGGTCTTTATCTGTGCGGATTGTTGGTTAGTTGGTTACTATAGCTATTGCATTAAGGCAAGTAACGTCTTATTGTTCTAACCATTTGCCATATCCCTGAGGAAGAAATCTCAAGAACACATCTCCGATTGGTACCTGCATTGAGGTAGTATTTTCTGGTGGTTTCGCAGGCTGTTACGCAAAGCTGCACAATTCTGTAAGGCAGGGCAGGAAAATGATAGTGGCTATCAGCCCAGGTGTAAACCAAAACAACTTGATGAAAACCCATCAATTTGTCTATACAGGCAACCCCGACGGGATTAGGGTTCGCGATGCGTAACTACTTGGGCGCTCAGTGATCCAAATAGATTTGTGCCACCATTATAATTGTTGCCGGGAGTTCCATCAAGAAATCTGGTCTTTATTCGTGGGACTTTCACGACCTAAATCGAAGGAAAATTCTTCTGCGTTCTGTGCTCCGCCGGCCATGGTTGCGTAATGCAACCATATTTGATATACTAGAGTTGGAAGGAGCATTATATGCCTACTTTACATGTTCGAAGTGTTCCTGAAGATCTTTATCAGGAAATTCAAAAACTTGCTGAGGCCCGCAGTCGGTCACTCAGCGCGCAGGTTGTCACGATGCTCGCTCAGGCCCTGGAAGATGAGAAGAGCCGCAAGACGCAGGCTAAGGCATTAGCCTCCATTCGTCGCCGGCGTTTTTCTGCGCCCAAGAAAGCACCTTCCAGCCTTGAATTGTTGCGCGAGGATCGCAGACGATGACTGAACGCTATGTGGTGGATGCAAGCGTTGGAATTAAGCTGTTTGTGGACGAAGAGTTCTCTGAGCAGACACATGCGCTATTCTCGCACCTTGCCGCCGATCCGCCTGCAGAATTATTTATTCCGGATTTGTTCTATATCGAATGCGCGAATATCTTGCTGAAATATACGCGTCGCTTCGGACGTTCTCTGAAAGATTCGCAGGCCGACTTGGCAGATCTAAGCCGCCTAGCATTGAAATCTACGCCTACCGCAGATCTAATGGAAAACGCCTTGCTACTTGCAAGTGAGTTGGATTTGTCGGCCTATGATGCATGTTATGGTGTTCTGGCTCAACAACTCGGTATCCTGTTAGTGACAGCGGACCAACCACTCGCGCGAAAGCTCGAGTTTGCTATATTCCTTGGAGATTTAGATATCCAGCTTTCAGAAGAGTAGCTCAATCAGTATCCAAGCCTACAAACGCTAATCAAAAGAAATCTGACTGTGTGATTGGCAGACAGATCATCCAACAACACCAACTCATAACAAAATGAAACCAAGCCCTCGCCAAACAGTGGGGGCTTCTTTATCTTAAAGTCAAACAAAAACAACTTGATGAATTTCATCAAGTTGTCTATACAGGCGGTCCCGACGGGATTAGGGTTCGCGACGCGTAACTACTTGGGTGCTTAGTGATTTAAGTTCTTTCTTTAGTATACCAAGATAGTATATTCGACAACTCGGGCTGAGAACCGTTTCCAGCAACTAGTCCACTAGGGGAGTTATGACTGAAAATCTCGTCCTGGTTACAAGAAAAAGCAAAAGCCTCGCGGACAATACTGCTCGCGAGGCTTTCTATCTCCCCCTTCAATGGGCTAAGGGTCTGCGATCTTTTGCCAGGGCTTGGCCTCAAGATTGGCTTTCGTCTCTACAAATGGGATATTTTTCGTGGCCAGCACGTGAATGTGGAGTCGTCCCTCATCGTCCAGCCGCCACTGTAAATCCCAAACTTCCCCGGGGCAATCATCCGTCGTTGATGTCAGCCGGACAAAATTATCAACCACCTCATAGGTCCCGATACAATTTCCAGATTGTCCCGCACCGCCTTCCCAGAGATGGATATAATTGCCATCCTGCAGGGTCCATGTATACGTACCTGCCATCTGGTTCGCTTTCGATTGCAGAACGTCCATTTGCACGAAGTCATCAGCGGTCAGCTGCACCTGCCAGACGCCGTTCGGCGGCAGTCCCGTCGACCATTCCTCAACCTTCTGCCAGGGCTTTGCCTCATACATAGCATTCAGTGCTATTTGATCACCTCCCCCATGATTGGCGACAAAGTTGAAGTGCAGGCTATCCCCATCGAGCCGCCATTGCACGTCGTCACTTTCCGCGCCACAGTTGTAGTTGCCAAGACCCAGATCCACAAAGGAGAGGCGGACGAAGTCCTCGATGACTTCTGTTGTGAAGGGACATACCAGCGTCCATGTCTTTCCCTCGCTGCGGTGTATGCCTTTGCCATCTTCAAACACAAACTCATACGTCCCCGCCCATTCCGCCTC